>JAIROC010000234.1 GCA_031257735.1 Bacteroidales bacterium
AAAATATCATTTCATCATATAATTGATTACGCCCTTTCAGGGCTTAGTTTTTAGGAATTTACGTTACACAGGGCGTTGCCCTGTGCTATTGATTGCGGGCTTTCAGCCCTTGTCGGTCAGGGCGTTTTCCGCAACAATCAGCACGTCATTGCGAGGAGCGCAGCGTAGCTAATTATGAGTTATTTTAGTTTGCGTCAGCCTAACTCATAATTCATTTTCAATTTTTGGTACTGTTTTTATAAATCGTTCATTATTAGTTCTTGTATCTGTATCAAATCAGGAGTTCTGAGATTTATAAAACCTTTCTTGGCATTTGAAAAAGTGTTTTTCTTCGTTTTGAGAATCAGTCTTTTTGTTTTCAAAAACAGCCTTTTCGTTTTGAGAATCAGTCTTTTCGTTTTCAGAAACAGCCTTTTCGTTTTTAGAATCAGTCTTTTCGTTTTCAGAAACAGCCTTTTCGTTTTCAGAAACAGCCTTTTCGTTTTCAGAAACAGTCTTTTCGTTTTCAGAAACAGTCTTTTCGTTTTTAGAAACAGTCTTTTCGTTTTTAGAAACTCTCCAAAGATTTTTAGAAGCTCTCCAACGATTTTTAGAAGCTCTCCAACGATTTTTAGAAGCAATTTTTTTTATTTTAGAAGCTCTCCAATGATTTTTAGAAGCGATTTTTTTTATTTTAGAAGCTCTCCAACGATTTTTAGAAGCAATTTTTTTTATTTTAGAAACTCTCCAACGATTTTTAGAAGCAATTTTTTTTATTTTAGAAGCCTCCGAACATGGGACACAACTAGTTATGGGTTATTTTAGTTTGCGTCAGCCTAACTCATAACTCATAACTCATAATTCATCCCTTTTTCCGTTTACGGTTTAATTTTTCGGATTACCAATGCGCTGTTTGTTCCACCAAATCCGAATGAATTAGATAAGAAGATATCCATATTTTTATCTATTGTTTTTGTGGCTATATTTAATTTAGCGGAATATTCGTCGGGTTGTTCAAAGTTGATGTTTGGCGCAACAAAAGAATTTTGCATCATCAAGACAGAATAAATTATTTCACTTGCACCTGCCATCCAACATTCGTGTCCTGTCATGGATTTCGTAGAACTGACCCACGGTTTTGTATCTGCAAACAAACGGTCTATTGCAATAGCTTCTATTGCATCTCCCTGCAATGTAGAAGTAGCATGGGCGTTGATATAATCAACATCTTTACTTTGAATATGTGCATCTTCCAAAGCTCTTTTCATGGCGATATACGATCCTGTTTCATTAGGTTGTGAAATAGCGACAGCGCCATTGGAAGAAAATCCATAACCAATTACTTCTGCAAGTATTGGGGCGCCTCGTTTCTTTGCATGTTCATACTCTTCCAAAACCAAACATGCCGCTCCTCCGCTTGGAACCAAACCATCACGATGGGCGTCAAATGGACGGGATGATTTTACAGGATCATCCACGCGAAGAGAAAAAACACTTAACCCGTCAAAACTTCCCATCGAATAAAAATTGGTTTCCTGTGCACCTCCACATAAAATTACATCTTGCATCCCATGACGGATAAACGTAAATCCTATGCCAATCGCATGTGAACCACTTGCACAAGCAGCGCTGACTGTCATATTAAGACCCTTGATTTTAAAAATGGTAGACAAGTTCATTGATACAGTAGAATTCATAGACTGAAATATAGCGCCCGAACCTATCAATGTCGTATCTTTCTTTTCCATGGCGATACTGTGGGCTTCAATCACTGCCTTGGCTGAAGAATCATTCCCAAACAAAAGCCCAATCTCATTATTTTCCAAATAATCTTCGTCTATTACGGCATTTTTTAATGCTTCTAACGTTGCCAAATAAGCATATTCTCCTTCTTCTGCCATACAAGCTCTTGCACGTCTATCTAAAAGACCTTTCAATTGAGGACGTTCTACTATGCCTGTCAAAGGGGAACGATAACCATACTGTATTCTTTGAGCGTCTATTCCTATGCCTGATTTTCCTTCATAAAGTGATTTGCTTACTTGAGCTATGTCTTTGCCTATACATGAGTAAATACCCATTCCTGTAATTACAACTCTTCTCATTGATTATAATTTTATGTATACAAACCTCCGTTAATAGAAATTACTTCTCCTGTGATATATTCGGCTTTTTCCGAAGCCAGAAAACCAACCAAAGCAGCCACTTCTTCTGTTTTTCCCAATCGTCCTATCGGTATCATTTTCTTTATTGTTGCTTGATCCATATCTTCTATCATATCCGTATCAATAAATCCGGGAGCAACAGCATTTACGGTAACTTTACGCGGAGCGACTTCCTGCGCCAAGGATTTTGTTCCTCCGATAAGTCCTGCTTTGGATGCAGAGTAATTTGTTTGTCCGGGCAAACCTTTCAATCCCGATAAGGATACTATATTAATAATCCTCCCAAAACGTTTGGAAAGCATGTCTTTTAATAATCTTCTGGTTATATAGAAGAAACTGTCTAAATTAGTTCGCATGATATTATTCCATTCTTCATCCTGCATAAAAACCATTAAGGCGTCTTTACGTATTCCCGCATTGTTGACCAATACGGCAATAAAATCGTCAGAATGTTCATCTAGCCATGCGGTTATTATTTTATCAACAGCTTTGCTGTCTGCCACGTCAAAAGGCATTAATTCTGCTACCCCACCCTGTTCTTCTATTAATTTTTTTGTACTTTCTGCAGCCTCTTGATTTGAAACGTAATTTATCAATATCGCATAACCCGATTTAGATAATTCCAAACAGATTGCTCTTCCTATTCCCCGCGAACCTCCTGTTACTAATGCGTATTTCATAGCTTTGTTATTTAAAAGTTTTATAATTCTATTGTTTCATTTTTAAGATAGGACACTATACGGTCTATCTCTTTATATTTGGGGTTATCCTGAATAAAGACAGGAATAATTTCCCGTATGTCAGTATAAAATTTTCTGGTTATAGTGGACAGTTTATCTTCTATTTTGAGATAATCTACTGCTTGAGCCAATGCAATGCCATGAATAGACATCACTTGAAAAGAATTTTCTATAATCTGTTTTGCGATGAGGGCTGCATTTGTTCCCATACTGACAATATCCTGATTATCGTTATTATTAGGAATGCTGTGTACATACATGGGATTGGACAGCATTTGACATTCTGCTGTTGTTGAAGTTGCCGTAAACTGTGTTCCCTGCATTCCGTAATTCAACCCCAAATTACCCAAATTGAGAAATGGCGGTAAAATACCGTTTATTTTGTCATGAAGCAGATAATTTAGTTGTCTTTCTATCAACATCGTCAGCTTGGTAATACCTATTTTCAGTTTATCCATTTCGTATGAAACATAATCTCCGTGAAAGTTTCCTCCGTGATACACTGATTGTGTTTCGTTGTCTACAATCGGATTATCGTCTACTGAATTAAGCTCATTAATCAATACTTTTTCCGCATGGATTAATTCATCGTAAACAGGACCCAAAATTTGCGGAACACAACGAAGAGAATAATAAGGCTGTACTTTGTGTTGAAAAACTGCATCCGGGGTTTGTTTATCATAAAGTTCTTTTTGTCTATTCATCATACATTTGCTTCCTTGAGCTATTTTACGCATGGATGCTGCTACGTTTTGCTGTCCATGATGCAATTTGACACAACTCAATTCCACAGACATAAAATCATCGTATGAAGAAGCTATCTCATTAATCAACGTGGAAACAATAAGTCCCCATTGCAACAATTTTTGCGAATATATCAGATTAATCAACCCTATTCCTGTCATAAAAGAAGTGCCATTTACCAATGCCAAGCCTTCCCGTAAATACATGTTTAGAGGTTGCAATTGTTCTATTTTCAGAACTTCGCTTGTATTTCTTTTTTCCTGTTTATAAAACACTTCTCCCTCACCTATCAAAGTCAAGGCAAGATGCGACAATTGAACTAAATCTCCACTCGAACCAACACTTCCATGTTCAGGAATATACGGATAAATTTCTCTATTAATAAATTCTTTAAGCAACAAAACAGCGTCTAAATGCACCCCCGATTTTCCCATGACAAAGGTTCTGTATCTTGATAACATCGCTGCTTTTACATAGACAGTATCCAACGCTTTACCCGCCCCGCTAGAATGAGAACGAATAATATTATATTGCAAATTATGAAGATCACTGTCTAAAATTCTATACTGCGCCATAGGTCCAAAACCCGTATTAATGCCATAAATAACCTTGTTCCGAGCAAATGATGACAGAAATTGATAACTGTCTTCAATTTGTTTTTGTTCGTCCTTTGTTATATTTAATGTTTTTCCTGAAAAGACAATTGCTCTAAAATCCTCTAAACTAATCACAACAATAAGATTTTTTTCGTTTTTAATTTTCGTGCAAATATACAAAAAAATAGCATGCGTTTTGAACCCAAATTACACATTAAGATTTATTGGTAAAGTAATCTCCTTAAAGGACAAGTTTCCCGCAGAACCCGCAGAAAAACGCAGAAAAATACTTTTCTAATTCTCTGCGTCTTTCTACCGAGTTCTATCGAGAAAAATAAATTTATATCTTAGTTCCACAACTATTGTTCTCCTAACGCTACGCATTAGATTTTTTGGAAAAAAATTTGCTCTTTTTTTCTATTGCATAATTTGGGTTAAAACCGATAACGAACACCAAGCGCTATAGAGCAAAAACTTCCCCACCAAATATCGTCTTTAAAACCCAAAAGATTTATCATCGGACGATAATCCAAACTTAGATTTAAAGGAAACCAAAATTGATATTCAACACCGATTTGTCCGCCAATGTCAAGACGGACAGGGATGTTTATATTTTTTCCGAATACAACCCCCAATCCAACGCCGGGACCTGCATACCAATTCCATTCTCCTTTATGTTGCCATGAACTAATGGGGAATATCCAATCATAAACAGCTGTTACACCAACAAAATTGTAATTTATATACCAAAATCCTGCAGTGGCGTCTATCATATTTTTCCCTAATTGATGTTGATAGGAAAATTCAATATCGCCTCCAAGCCGACCACCAATAGCACGAGGTTGTGCATTTACTATAATCACGGCGCTCCATAGAAGAGCAATCCCTAACAAAATTTTTTTCATCCTTATTAATTTTACAATAATTTTTTTTAACTCTTTGTTACTCTCAACTTTATTAGTATGTTTTCGCATTTTCGTATTTGTTTAGATTGGGTAGATAAGCACAATCTATGCCTTTCTTCCTTTCAAACAAATGCAAAGTAGCATGAAACCTACACAACAATTTTATTGTGTACTCTTTACAACAATTTTTTATACGCGAATTTTTCTAAGGACAAGTTTTCCGAAGAACCCGAAAAAAAGCGCTTCAACAATGAATAATGCACAATTACTGCTGGTGCGTTAACTTTTGAATTTATTTTATAATGAATTGATATATAATTGTCTATTGTCTATTTTTTATTTTTCGATTTGATTTGAAATTGTAATTTTGCGCCTCAAAG
>JAIROC010000252.1 GCA_031257735.1 Bacteroidales bacterium
CCCTTAACGGTACAATAAAAGTCGAGTCCACAATAGTGGAGGTATTGTACATGGTATCGGACACTGTAATAGAAAATATTACTTTACTATAATGATATTGTTCAGGCACCTGTACTCTCCATACGCCGTCATAAAAGTTCATATCAAGCGTATCGTATACGATATATTTATCTTTAACATAGTTGGCGACAGTTAATTTTATCGGCGTTGACGTTGGCGCTCCGGTTACGGTACGTATTCTTGCAACTACATCAAAAGAAAGCGAATAGGTAGTATCTTCAATAAAAGGAGCTACCCATTCTACTAACTGTATTCTATGAGAGAACATGCTTGCAGTATCGTTAACCGTTTCTGCTTCCGGTGTCTGGTTTACGCTGTTTATCCACACAATAATTTCATAGACATTAGTAGTAGTATCTACCACAAAAGTTCCCAGCGTAACGGTTTCTAAATTAAAATAAGTCAAAGCGGGTTGCGGCATATAAGTAACATTTGGTTTAACGACGCCATTTATGCTCCATCCCAATTCCATTGTATTGACAGGGGTATTACCGGTATTTTGCACTTCAACTTTAACCGTTACCGTTTCATTGGTAACGACTTCATTGGTAACATCGACGAAGCGAATAATACCCATATCCTGTGTTGGAGGTAGTATCTGCCATGCGCCTATAGTGGCATGGGTAGTACGTGTTTTTCCTGTTATATCAGATAAAACATTAGACAGCAGCGGCACATAGAACTGTACATTGTTAAGCGTTAGCGCTGTATTTACATCTATATCTGTATAATCCGGCAGCAGGGAAATATTATGCTGCGCGGTTGGATAGTTTTGTTGTATCTCTTGCAGGGTACTGAGCGTTGCGCTGTTGTAATAGATAAAAGCGTTTCGATTGGAGTAAAAATTATTATAATCCATATCATAACCGCTGGTACTTCCTGTTGAAGTATAATGAGCGATAACATATCCGTTTGTTCCGATTGTTACTATATTATTATTCTTAATACTTATATTATTATCGGCGACGGTTTCTATATAGAGTCCATTCACTTCTCCGCCCGAAGACAGATAAATAGAATTATGTAGAAAATCTGCATTTACCAAATTAAAATACACGCCCGTACCTCTGTTGCTTGTTGATTGATAAATCACTTCATTATTAGCGATGAGCGCTTTTTTATTTATCAGATACCGATTATATTCCTTCATAGAAATACCATCCATGTCAATGCTTGGATTGAATTGAAGAATGCGATTTCCGATAAGGTCTCCGTTTACATACTGCATCTGCATGCCTACCCATTTTTGCGTACCTGTGGCGCGACTTTTTAGCGTATTATGCGATATATGCAAAAAGTCGGTATAATAAACTTGCGTACCAAAAGCATAATTATTGGTTACCGTATTACTGTCAAAAACAACATTGCTTCCATATTCCCCCGTATTGTTTCCAATACCTCCATAGAAATAGAAACCGAAATAACCTCCATTCAACGTATTGCCGATTATAAAAATACTGTCTACAAGTTCTGTCGAACCTGCTTTATAAATGGGCGCAATTTGACTTGTGGTTGTTGGATTTGTCAGCAGTTTACAATCGCGGATAACGATATTTTTACTTGCTCCTGTAAACTGAACAGCGTGCGTAGATATACTTTCGGTATTGACGGTAATATTTTGAATAGTAACGTCATTGGTATTTTCCAATTTAATACCGACGCCGCTGCTTGGTTGAATAATAGCGCTGTCGGGGTCATTATCGTAGGAGGTTATAGTTAGTTTATAGCCTTTCAAATAAGGCGTTAATCCTGTTAAGTCTACATTTTCTGTGTAAGTTCCTTTGAGTTGGAGGGTTAAATCTCCGGTTAAACCGCATTCTCTAATAGCTGTCATCGCCTCTGTTATCGTATTAAAGGTGTTACCGACACCAACGAGTTGATTGCCATGCAAGTTACCCAAACATCCCATAATTTTTACTAATAGGGTATCATCATTCTTTACTTCATCTTCGGTTCCATTCGGATTTTTTACCCACACTGTAATGGTATCATATTTTCCTAATTGGGACGGTTGATAATTACCTATGTTAGCAAGAGCTGTAAAGTCGCAAGGTACATCGCCTGTCCACGGATAGGGTGTTTGCGAAACGCCATTGATGCTCCATTCTATTGTACAGTTTTTTAAATTATTTTTTCCTGTATTGGTAATTCGTACTAAAACGGGAACTGATTGAGATATAGGAATACCGACTGACGGCTGTTCTATAGCTACCATAGCGACTGATGCATCTAATATTGCCCCGGCTTCCATATACAAACGTAGATTGGGACGGTCTGTGCGTTTTGTCGTTGCCTTCTGACTTGATATTGGTTTAGTATCTGCATTGGTGTATTGTACCATACGCACTCCCATTTGTGTATGACGAAAATTATAATTTTGATACGGTCGAGATGTACTGCTAAATTCATTATACCAGTAAATCACCAGGTTTTTTCCTGTGTCCCAAATGAAAGGGACATCTAATGTAATTTCCACCCATTGTACGGAGGCGCCTGCCGTAGCTATATAATTTGATGGTCCCCATACTTTTGTTATTCCTTTTGTAACATCATTGGGGTCGTCATAATTTTCCCATGGGTTATCAGGTAGCGTTGTCTCATTCGCATCTATCAAACGCATATAACATCTTTGATTATCATAGTTAAAAGCGTTGGTTCCGGATGCGTATTCCCATGCTAATTTAGTTATTTGTCCGCCCCGTTTGTCTGCTTCATTTTCCGATTCTAAATATAACTGTTTGCTCCAACTATGATAATGATAAAAGTGTAAAGGAGTATCCCGATGATCGTCTGTTACACCTGTTCCTCTAAAGATTACATTACCGCCAAGCCGCCAGGGGTATTTTTTCAGATATATCTTTTGGCTTGTTTTTATTACATTTTGCAATATATCGGTTACCACAATAGAATAAGTAATATCGCTGCCATATTGGGTTTGGGGGATAGTTGCTTTCCACAAGTCCATATTAGCGTCGTAGGTCATCTGAACATTTATGGTGGAAGAAGTTCCCCCATTAAGAGTCTGTACCTCTAAAGTAACTTGTCCTGCAATTCCCGAGATTGGCGTAATACGGGCGCTAATTTCAAAAGGACCTGTACTATAGACTGTATCTATTGGAGAATTAACAAAAGAGACAACTACTGCGCCACGTCCAAAAACAAGTTTGGTCAGCGTATCATCGTAGGTTACAGCGTCTGTTTGTCCGTTGGGTAATTCTATCCATGCTTTTATGGTATCATATCCGTTTATTGTTGGGCTATAATTAAAAATTATAACGGTGTCATTCATATCCCAAGACAAATTACCTGACCATGATGGATATGGAGGCGTTGGCGTTCCCTGTACTCCGTTTATAGAAAAATTAACATTAGCCAAAGTCAGGTTAAGGTTTCCTTTATTTTTAATAACGACTGCCAAGGGAACCGTTGTCGTTGACGACCCGTTTACGGTATCTGCTATATCGATAGCATGTAAGGAGACAGAATTGTCCGACAGAACGTTCAAAAAATTAAGCCGTATATTGGCGCGGTCTGCCGTTACAGTACCGGCATTGCTTGATTGATTGTTGGAGTTTCCATGGGCGTCAACAGACATGTTTGTTGCATTTGTACGCATAAAGTCTCCACTAACAGCAACGCCATGCTGATTATGCCAGTGAACCATTAAATTTTTACCCGCAGGTAGATTAAATGGTTGGCTGAACGTAACTTTACACCAGCCGGGCGCAAATGTTATGCTACCGTTATATACTTCTGTTGCTCCGGCTGTTACAGGGTCGATATATCCGACGCTTAAACTTGTAAAATCTACCGCTTGCAGATAGCATTTTTGATTATTCAGCGTCGCTGAAAAATTAACGGATTGCCATTCAAGAGAAATAATGGTTACGCCTTTTGAAGTTGTTCCCATTTCTGACGCCAAATATAATTGTCGATTCCACGCGTATGCTTCGCATGTTCCTATAGGCGTATAGCAACTCTGATTTGTATTTCCTGTTCCTATAGTCACGGGGGGCATATTGGCCTTGTCTATAACATAACTTTTTATACCGGAATTGGAAAAGTTTCCTACGCTATCCATTCCGGTAAAGGAATAGGATACTGTTGTACCTAAGGGATATTGAGGCAGTATACCTTTCCAGATAGAATCTCCCACTACTTTTGTCATCAGTACGGAATCGGAGACAGATATATTATTTCCGGTAGCCGTATATAGCAAATAAGACGGGACAATAGGATGAGCTGTTCTTGTTGCCACTTTTGCTCTGACTTCAAAAGGTCCGGTAGCATAAGCCGTATCTTCTACAAAAGACACCCATTCTACCACTGGTGGTTTTACTTCATAAACAGATGCTTCCAGACGAAAATTATCAATAAGCCATCCGTAAGACACTTGTGTACTCGCCGTATTTCCATGTGTAATAACAAATCGGAACTGAACGGGGGTATTTCTTGCTTCAAAGGTCAAGTCAAAAATTTCCTCTTTCCACCAGGTTTGAGTTGAAGGCGGAAAAGCAGTACTGTCATTAGCCTGCCATTCGGCATAGCTTGCGGCGCTGAAGCAGGTATCTTTCGTATAGTTTGTTGCGTCTCCCAGGTAAGTATCAGTACCACCGGGCAGGGGTCTCCATAAAGTCCATCCTCCACCCGCGCTGGTTCTGTATTCTATACGTGCCTTATCCAAAGGCGATACCTTACAAATATGGTCAAATCGCACTATTACGTAAGAATAGTTTGTACAATCATAAGTAGGAGACTCTAAAACGCTTGTTACTCCAAGTCCACCCGGTACTTTACCGTGATAAGATTTAGGAGTTACTGGCGAGCCTGTTGAGTAGTAATACAGCGTATTAGCCACCCATAAACCCGGAGGATTCGTAGCAGGCGTCGCAAAGGTTACTGTGCCATCAAAATCTTCTGTCCACACTTGGACAGTTTGTTGGGAATACGCATATATTCCAATGGTCATTCCCAACACAAAAATAAAAAATCGTTTCATTTGATTTACTTTTTTTATTAGTTAAACACTTAATTTAGTTATGAGTTATGAGTTGAATTATGAATTATAAATTATAAATTCTTCACTCGTCCCCGTTCACTCTTTCATTTTTAATTTCATTATAGTTCTTTTACTCGTTGGTTTGTTTGCTTTTTCTACTTTCATTTGATTTACTTTTTATTAGTTAAACATTATTTTTAGTTATGAGTTATGAGTTATGGGTTATTCACCCGTTCACTTGTTCCCGTTCACTCGTCCATTTTCAATTTTCAATTGTTTGTATTTTCATTTTCAATTCTCAATTTTCAATTTTCAATTAATGAAGTTTTCAATTTTCAATTAATGAAGTTTTCAATTTATTTCGTTATGGGTTGAATTATGACCCGAAGCGAAGAGCAGTGTAGCTAATTGCGTCAGCCCAACTCATAATTAGCTACGCTGCTCTTATGGGTCATAATTAGCTCCGCTGCTCTTACGGGTCATAATTCCTCCTCCTCCTCTTCGTTTTCTTTCTTTTTTGCTTCTGCGCGACCTTTTCTTTGTGCGAGGATATCGTTATAGACTTTAAGTCTGGTATTCCACTGACGGATAAAAGTTTTGTAGACTAAATCTTTTTCTATGAGAAAAATAGCATTGATACGTTTAACTATCAAGGCATAGATTTTATCCATTTTTTCACGTACTTCTTTTGCTTTGAGGTCAGTTTTTTCTTCCAATTCAGTAAAGCGTACTTTCATCAGTTCTTCAAAAGCGTTATTTTCTATTTCCAATTCATCCACCCATTCTTTGAGTCCGAGTATTTCGATATCTGTTGCATATTTTCCTCTCAGGTCTACCAGGATATTATGAATAGCGGCAGTTGCTTCGTTATAAGATTTACGGGCAACATTACCATAAGTTTTAAAGACGATATTTAATCTTCCTGCTGCTGCCACTTTTAATGGGTCGAAGTGAAACATAGCGGATTCAACAGTTCCAGAGAGTCCGCTATAGGTAGCGTCTCGTTTTTTATCTGCCTGTTGTCTTTGGCTTGTAACAGGGCTTTTAAGTATTTTTCGCATACTTACATCTTCCTGTTCATAGACCACAAGAAACTCTGTATATTCATCATCAATTTTCAACCGACTTGCTGTTACTGTATTTATCAAGTCTTTCAATTCGGTCATCAGTTGAAAATGTTCATCATGATGAAAAGCTTTTAAATTTATGGAATTTATTTCCAAAATTTCTGATAGGTTATTTTCTTCCATATTCTTTCTATTTATTTGTTTATAAAATTGTTATATATATATTGATCTATAATTTCGTATTTGTTATGTAAATATTTTCTTTGAAATTTTCTCTTTATTTTTTCTTTTGATTTTTCTCTTTATTATTTTCTATCATCTTACAGACATTTTTCTCTTTTTCTTCTGTAGATGTAAATGTAGATGTAGCTATAGATGTAAATGTAAAAAAATCTCTCGTAGACGTGCAATGCCCCAGACTTCGCGTGAACCAGTCCCTCGTAGGCTTACAATGCCCCAGACTTCGCGTGAACCAGTCCCTCGTAGGCTTACAATGCCCCAGACTTCGCGTGAACTGGTCTCCCGTAGGCTTACAATGCCCCAGACTTCGCGTGAATCGGTCTCCCGTAGGCTTACAATGCCTCAGACTTCGCGTGAATCGGTCTCCCGTAGGCTTACAATGCCCCAGACTTCGCGTGAATCGGTCTCCCGTCAACGTGCAAAGGGAAAATAATTCTTTTTTTTCGTTTTTTTCGTTTTTGTATTTTCCCGCTTCCATACCTTCGTATTTCCTGTTCGGACGAGGTTCTACCTCGTTCGTATTATCCTTGCAGCTTCTACCTGCCTCATCCGAATGGAGAGAGTTTTCACAGTATGTATGAGTGATATATGAAAAGAGAGAGAAGAATTTATCCGACAAAAAACAGGCATAGCTATCGCTTCTTGTTGAAGAAACTAACAACTGAGGATTCTCTCCCCTATTTCTCACCGATTTCTCAGTTACAAAATACATTCGCTTGTAAAGTTCAAAAGCCATAATTATGTCCTATTTTATTCGACGGGCAAAAATACAATTTTTTTTCATACCAAATTCATTTTTCTCATTTTTTTTCGTCGATTTTTTTTACCCCTACCGTAATAAATTGACATTGTGCAAGAAAAAATTTGATAAGTCAAAAAAAAAAATGATATAAGTCAAAAAAAAATCCATTTTGAGGTCAATTTTACCCTCCCAAAGACGATTTTGGAGATGAATTTTGCAGCAATTTCGCAGCAAATTCGCAACAAAAACGAAAAATCTTGTTAGAATCAAAATAAGCAGATTTTTTTTTTTACCCCCGTAGGGATGACATATCGGTAGAACGTTGGAATAATCTTCCGATATTGACATGTCATCCCTACGGGATTTTATTGACTGCTACCATTTTTTCTACCGACATATCATCCCTACGGGATTTATTGAGCGCTACTACAGAGCAATCCGTAACAATCAATGCGTCTTTGGGTAGGGATTGCCACGTCGCTGCGCGACTCGCAATGACGGCGTTGTCGGTGGATTTATCGAGTGCTACTACAGAGATAAATGCAGGCATAGCCTTATAATGACGCTTTTTATAAATGCCGTATTATGAGGCATAAAACGTCATTGCATTTGTGCTTTTGAGAATCAAAACGATTACTCGCAATGACGGCGCTGATTGTTGCGAAAATACTTTATGGACAGACACTAATCATTTTTTCCCCTTCGTGCTTTCGTGCCTTTTCTTCACTTGTCTACTTGTTCGCTCTGATTGATCTTAAAAAACTTTCAGGTAGAAATATGTTTTCTATATCTTCGTCAATAACGGGTTTGAACATGGGAGCAATATCTTTTGGGGTAAATCCTGCAATCCCACAACCAATTTCGATAACAAGAAATTTCAACTCGGGATGCGTTTTAGCAAAGGTGATAAACTCATCTACAGGCTTTACAGGGTTCTTTTATTGTAATGAAAAATGTATTAGGTTCTACAGTAGAGAATGTAAATGGAAGATGGATATTGAAGAATAAAAAGAATGTAAGTCAAACTTTCTTACAAAAGATGGTAGACAGTGTCAATACTCAATATCAATCTGAAGTAGCTAAAATAAATGAAGATGGAGATGTAGAACTTACTGATGGAGGTTATAGAACTAATATCTCTTTCTTTGAGAAACAGTATTTCCAACATAATACAAAAGATGCTCAGAGAATAAGTTCTAAGGATATTATGGAAATGATAAAATATGATCCTACTACAAGTAAAGCTCTTTCTATGGGAAAAAACATATCAGTATAATTATTTAACAAGTGAAAATTGGGTATCTGAACTTACAGGAAATGAATTTGAAAAAGATGATATAAAACTTACTGATAAAATTCCTCAATATTATAAAGAAAAATATAACAATACAGTAATTAGACAAAATTTAGGTGAAGTTATTTTAGATGAACAAAGTGTTAGGGCAAGTTTAGCACATGGTTTTAGTAGAAATAAAGTTATTGCATTTGCAGCAGTACCAGATATTATTCAAAAAGGAATTATTATTGATGAAAGACAAAATTGGAAAGATAGAGGTTATGATTCATATACAATAGCAGCTCCATTAAAAATTGGGAATGAAGGTTTTGTAGGAATAGTTATAGTGAATAGACACCCAAATACAAACCGTTTTTATTTACATGAAGTAGTATTACAAAAAAGTCTCCAAGAGGATGTGTTCAAGACTGACAATAAAGCAGCACAACCTCAAGGAGACATTGCAAAAGTAATAAAAAATATAATACAATCTTCAAAAAATTCATCAAAAGCTGTAGATAAGAATGGTGAGCCTAAAAAATTGTATCATGGAAGTCCACATACATTTTCTATTTTTGAAGAGAATAGAATTGGAGAGACAACAGGTAATAGTGGTATGTTTGGAGAAGGTTTTTATTTTAGTCCTGATAAAATGATTGCAGAACTTTATATGGATTTTTCAAATGGTGATTTATCAGAAAATAGAATGTTGATAGAATCTTTTTTGAATGTAAAAAATTCTCTTAATATTAAACAAGATTACCATAATTATCAGACTTTCATAGATTTTATTAAGATGCTTTCTCATTTTGAAAACTTAAGTCAGCTTAAGGTAGACAGCTATACAATTAAAGAAGTACAAGAATTGATTGATAAAAGTGGTCTTACTGATAGTAAGGCTATAAAAGATTTTTTGAAAGATAAAATTGATACAGATGGTGTAAAGCAAATAATTTTTAAGAATGGTAGTAAAAAGTTTAGTGATGCAGCAAAAAAAGATGGTTTTGATAGTATTATTGCATATACAGAAGATCCTAATAATATAGATGCAGAGTATATAGTACACTCTTCAAATCAAGTTAAATCAACTACGGGTAATACAGAGTTTGATGAAAATAATCCTGATATAAGATTTCAGTATGATTCTATAGAGGAGAGGGAAACTATTAAACAAGAAGCTATAGCAAATGGTACTTTTATGTTAGCTCCTAATGAAAAGAAAACTAATCTTACAGAAGAACAATGGTTATTAGTTAGAACTGAAAGGTTTAAAAAGTGGTTTGGAGATTGGGAAAATGTATCAGAAACAATAAAAGGTTTAGAAATTTTACAATCATTCTTTGAAGGAAAAACAGGTTTATTGGGCAGTGTTAATAATATAGAGATAGGTAGTATTAATGTTTATAGTGGAGAAACAGGAACAGTAGAAAAACAATATAAAGATGGTTCTGGATTAGAGCATATTATAGCAAGAAGATGGTTAGAAGGAAATAATGTAGTTGAAACTTTATTTGGAATAAATGAAGTTTTATCAAAAGGAAAAATAATAAGGGATTATGGTGGAGATATTGGTAGAATAGATTTACAGTATGATAATTATATTGCTATTATTTCAAAACAAAAAGATTTTGGTAAAGAACAATGGGTATTATCAGGATTTAAAATAAAGTCGGATGTTGAAAGGGAATCTTACAACCCTGACAACTACACACCTTACTCCTCCGTTAGCCGTAGTAAAGTGGTTGCCGACTTCAATGCAAAGATACAACAAAAAATTGAATCTGTAAAAGATGTATCAAAAGTTGTAGATGAGAATGGAGAACCTAAACCAATGTATCATGGTACAGGTATACAGTTTTATGAATTTTTAGAAGAAAAGTTTGGACAAACTGATAGTGGATGGTATGGGAAAGGTTTTTATTTTGCCTCTAATAAACAAGGAGCATTTTATTATGCTAATAATAAAGGAAAAAGAACAGGTACTCCTGTTATGATGGAAATATTTTTAAATATTAAAAATCCTCTTGTAATTAGTTCTGATATAAGAGAATTAAGTGGTGAAGAAATAGCTATAGAAAATTTAAAATCATTTTCTAAAATAAATGGATTAAAAAATCTACAATTAAATAATAAAACTCTTGAACAAATAGGTAAAGAGTTTGAAGAAGCTGAAGAAAGAACAAAAAATAGTAGTTGGCAAGAACAGCATAAAGAGAAAATGAAAATTCATAGAGATAATAATTTAGGAAACTATGATTTGGGACTTATAAGACAATTAGGAGTTGAAACTTTTAATGAGGAGGTTAGAAAAGCTGGATTTGATGGTATAATTATTAATTCTACTTCTATAGAAAAGGAAGAATATCTTGTATTTAATTCTAATCAAATAAAATCAGCTACAGAAAATATAGGAGAGTTTGATGAAAATAATCCTGATATAAGATTTCAGTATGATTCTATAGAGGAGAGGGAAACTATTAAACAAGAAGCTATAGCTAATGGTACTTT
>JAIROC010000306.1 GCA_031257735.1 Bacteroidales bacterium
ACCATTTTTTCTACCGACATATCATCCCTACGGGATTTTTTGACTACTACCACAGAGATAAATGCAGGCATAGCCTGCTCGGATAGAGCGAACGAGGTAGAACCTCGTCCGAACGAGGAGCGCTCTCCGCAATGACGGCGTTGTTTGGACGACGTTGATGATTAGCAATAACAGCGTTGTTAAGATATGACACTATTCATGAGTATGATCTAAAATATGATGATGGTGGTGATGGTGGTGGTGATGGTCATCAAGTGTATGAAATTCGATACTTCTACCTGTAATTTTCCCTTTGTCTGTTATTACGAAAGCGGCAAATTCATATATTGTATTAGATGTTAAATGTGTCAGGGTATATGAAAATGATTCGGCGTCAGCATATACTGTTATAAATTGAGTGGAATCTTTTGCTTTATAATCAAATCCTCTGTGTAAAATTATTTCATCTCTAACGATGAAATTACCTTGTAAAGTGGCTACTTCTTCGCCAATATCAGTTGCTTCACTTGTAAAAATACCTTTGTATTTTATGGAAGCTATAATGGGATAACCGCTGTTTATATACGGTTTTTTATCTTGTATCCATACATTTTCTACGCTATTTAACTTTGTAAGAAAATTATTAGACTGCATTTCTTTATTTGTCAGAGGGAGTCCGTATTTATCCTGTTTCATTCCTGCTACATTTGTATAATAGCAATTCAAACATTCTACGGATATTCCTAAGCCTATTAATCCTATTTTATTGGATATGGATTCCTGGTAACAATTCGTGATAGATGCTTTTTGATTATAACCGTCTATTTTCCCGATGATACCACCTTCATAGTTTTGTCCTTCTATATTTCCTGTATTAAAGCAATTGGAAATATGAGTACGGGCATAACCCATTCCTGTAATACCGCCGACCTGCCATTTTCCTTTTACAGTTCCTGTATTGTAACAGGATTTGATTGTTACGCTGTATTGATAGCCTGCAATTCCACCCACATTATTATTTCCATTAACTGTTGCTTTGTTATAACAGTTGAAAATAGTCCCGCCCATTTGATAGCCTGCAATGCCGCCCACATTATCTTTTCCTGCAATGAATCCAAGTTCGGAGATGCCTGTATTTTTAATAGTTCCAAGATGGACATAACCAAATAACCCTTTACAGTCAGACGTATAATCTTCAATATACAAATTTGTTATTTCAAAATTGTTCCCGTCAAAATTTCCTTTGAAAGGGTGGTCAATCGTTCCAACAGGTTTCCATTGATTATTTTTATTTCCCTTTAAATCTATATTATTCGATAAAAGGAAACAGGTATTTTCATAGTCAATTCCATGATTAACCTGCTGAGAAAGGTAATATAGATGTTCTGCTGTTTCAATCAGATATGGTTTTTTTTCAGTGCCGTTTCCTTTTATCCACGAAACAGGATTTATCGAATGGGAAAATGAAACGATACAACAAGGTATAAACAGTATGGTGAATATAATTTCTTTCATATAAAATTATTTTTATGGTTGATACATTTTCTTTTATTTACTTATATAAAATTGAATAAAACTTGTTTTCTTATTCTGTTTAGTTATGCAAAGGTACATGATTTTTTTAGATTTCCAGGCACATAAAACAAAAAAATATACAGTATAAATTATCAAACAATACATATCAAAACGGACTGATAAAATCTTTAAACAATGTACTTTGCTGGTCTTTTCCGGACACAATGGGAGATACTGTTTGCCATGGAATATTTAATGTTGGGTCATTCCATCGGATAGACATTTCAGCATCCTTATTATAATAATTGTCCACTTTATACTGAAATATCGTATTATCTTCCAAAGCAACAAATCCATGTGCAAAACCTTCAGGTATCCAAAAAAATGAGTTATTTTCAGTATCAAGTTTCAGTGCAAAATATTTTCCAAAAGTGGGGGATGTTTTTCGAAGATCAACAGCAACATCCCATACTGCTCCGCAGATAACACGTACTAACTTTCCCTGTGCAAATGGCGGCGCTTGTAAATGCATTCCCCTAATCACTCCTTTACGTGAAACAGATTGATTATCTTGAACAAATTCTACGTCTAATCCTAATGAGGAAAACAATTGTTTGTTATACGTTTCAAGAAAAACACCTCTATCATCTTTGAAAACGTCAGGTGTAAATATAAGTAATCCGTCAATAGTTGTTTTTTGTACTTTCATCAAAAATAATTTATGAATTTCTACTTTTCTTCCTGCCGTATAATTTTCAGTATTTCTTCTCCCGCACCGATGCGATAACCTGCCGCTGAATACAAAATACCACCATTACGGGAAAGATAAAGTGTTAATGGAAAATTATCGTCGAAATTGATTTGCAAAATATTGGTTATGACGTTTAACAATTCCTTGTTGTTATCAACGCCCCAAGTTGTATTTTGCGGTAATCCCTTGAATGTCGAAATGCCTGAACTGTTTGCAGTTTTATCTTTTGGAATTAAGAATAACACGCCACCTTTCCATGCGTCCAAATCTCGTTGTACGGCGGGAAGATCCTGTAAAATATGTTTCGAGGGTTCTTTGCCCATGTCTAAGAAACAAAGCATTAATCCTTTCCCTTTTGACAATTCTTTTAAGGTTTGTTTGTCTCCATTATTCAAAGTAACAATCAAATTCATGTCCACAATTCCTTTTACCTGTAATTTTCCTTTTGTTTCGGGTAGACGGACAGTTATATGAAAAGAGGTATTTTCTTTTAACTCAAAATATTCTGTATGCACAAAAACAGAACCGTCATTTGCTCGGCTGCCTGTCATCAAACGATAATAACCTTCGTCTAAATCCAATGTATAAGGAAATTGGGCAACCAATGGGTCATTCTCAAAATCCAGGGTTTTAAAATCGCCGTCTTTGAAACAGGCTAAAGTATAATGGGTATAATAACCGGGCTTGGTAATATTATCCGACGAATTTAGCGCTGTCAATTTGGTTTTGGGCAAATTAATGGGTGTTTCCTGTTCAAAAATTACCTCAATCCATTGTCCGTTTTCATAATATTGCGTTTTCCCCGTACTGCTTTCTATCCGTGCAGGAATACCGAAACTGCGACAGATAGCAACAAAAAAGATATTACGAGAAAGTCTATCAGCCATTTTCAATTCAAAAACACCTTGAGGAGTAATTCGACAATTGTAATAGTTTTCTTCATTCTTGATTTTTATTTCATTTTTTACATAATCAATAAGAAGACTGACATTATTTTGAAATCTCTCCTGTTCTGTTAAGTCAAATTGTTGTTGGATAAAACTTCGCCAAGGTTTTATCAATTCCCATTCAATACGCGGTGAAAGTATATAAGGAACAATGAAATCATCTGGCGTTCCGCTCTTCACTTGGAGAACATTATCCTGCAAATGGTCATTTAAATAAACAGCTGGTACATCGCGCAAATCTTTTTCTGCCAAAGAAGCAAGAAATGGAAACAAATAGGGATTGTCTTTTTTTTCGATAATGAATTTCTTAATTTCACGCCAATTACCCTGCGAAAGATTTAGATATTTCCAGACTTCCTCAGAATTTAATTGATATTGTTGCGCCAAAAAATGCGCTTCATCTTCTTTGATGAAAGTATTCATATAGGCATTGCGAACAGAATCTTCATAAGCAAGACGACAGGCATTGATTGCTGTCTTTTCCGATGACAGTTTTTTAATTGCTTGTTCAGAAGGTACGTTAATGACAAAATCTTCTCCGTAAGATACGCCTTTTTTGTGGTTCAAATGAACAAGCGTAACCTCATTTTGTATTTCTGCTTTTTGGTAACCAAACAAGTCTCCTTTATTTGCCCAAATCATTAAATCTCCTTTCCCCGAAATAATGGAAGTTTTACCATCTTTTCCTGTTATTGTTTCTGCAATTGCATATAGTTCTGCATAATTATAGACTTTAAATTTCACATTAGCGCCTTCAACAGGCTGATTGTTTTCGTCTAAAACTTGAACTTCTACTTTTCTCGTATCGGCATAATTTTTCAAGAGATTGATTTTGGAATGGAGAGGTGTTTCTATGTTTTTTTCTTCTTCACCTGTGTATAATCCAAACACAGTGGTATGTACCATCATGGTACGTTTGGCGGGCGCAGAAAACCAAGCCACATCCAATTCAGGTTCAGGTTCGCAAGCGCCCAAATAATGCCATTGTCCATCCACCCAAACTTCTACCCAGGCATGATTATCGTCAGTATGTACCCAACGGGGCGTATAGCATTGACGGGCAGGTATTCCTACAGCACGGAGCGCGGTAGTAGTGAAGGTTGATTCTTCACCGCAACGTCCCCATGAAGTTTTAATCAAAGCCAATGGTGATGAAGTTCGCGCATCTGTCCCTTTATAGGTAACTTTCTCATGACACCAGTGATTTACCTCCAAAGCAGCCTCATACATGGATAGATCTTTCACTCGATCTTTCAATTCTTCAAAGAAAACGGTTCGTGCTGTATCAAGATATTCGTTGTTAATGCGATAAACCAATACGAAATGACGAAAAATATCATCGGGAATTATTTTTCCCCACGAAAAATAATCACGAGCGCGAAAAGCGCCATTCACTTGACTTAAAAAAAACTCACCATCATAATCTGCCAAATCACACAACGGCATATAGGCATACAGAAATTCAAGCGCTTCCTGTTGTTCAAGACTTATGTTTCCTTTTTCAAAAACAGAAAATAAAGCATTACCCCGATTTTGCATCTCTATTTTTCGTTTTTCAAATTGTTCTTGAACCTGTTTACGATAGGCTTCTTCTTTCAGAAAATGTTTTTCCCGCTTACAAGATGAAACGGCTAATACCGTACATAAAAACAAGCAAAAAAGTATTATTCTTTTCATTGACGTATAATATTAATTATTAATATATTTAAGTAACATTTTAATTTTTTCTGCATCTGTCTGCAGCAAACTGTATTCTTCTTCCTGATGATTGAGTTTTGTGTTTTTATATTCCATTTTACTTATTGTTTTAGTGCGAAATGTACCATGGATTTCCATTAATCCTGTGTTGCAAATTAATTCGTTTGCATTTTCGGGTGTAATTCCCGAACCTGCCATAATAATAATACGATTATTCGCTTTTTCAATCAATTGTCCAATAACATCAATTCCTTCGATTGCCGTATTGTAGCCCCCTGAAGTCAATATTCGTTCGCAACCTAATTCGATAATAGTTTCCATTGCTTGAAAAAGATCCTTACTTCTGTCAAATGCACGATGAAACGTAACTCCCATTTCATATTGATGAGCAATCGTTATTAATTCATGACATCGTTCTGTATCAACAGTTCCGTCTGGAAGAAGCATTCCGATTACCACGCCATTGCATTGGGTTTGTCCGCAAAAGTGAATGTCGGATTTCATGATTTCAAACTCCAAATCATTGTACAGAAAATCGCCGCCACGAGGACGGATAAGTACATAAAGCGGAATATGCAAATATTTACGTGCCATCTGAATATGAGCTGACGAAGGTGTTGTGCCTCCTTCAGAAAGATTGGCGCATAATTCAATCCGTTGTGTACCGACTAAGGCTGCAACTAACGCATTAGATGCAGAATCGACACAAATTTCAAGTAATCGTTTTTTTTCTTTTGTCATGCTGCAAAGGTAGCG
This sequence comes from Bacteroidales bacterium, assembly GCA_031257735.1. Lineage (GTDB taxonomy): Bacteria > Bacteroidota > Bacteroidia > Bacteroidales > WCHB1-69 > JAIROC01. Next base: position 5,647 of record JAIROC010000306.1, read on the forward strand.
AAAAATAACGATGGAATAACGAATTTTATCTCAAGAATTGATTTACCAAACCAGAATAACAATATAGATGTTTGGCAAACAGTTGAAAACAGAAAGAAAATAAATTTTCTATATAACAATTCCTTTCTCTAATCGGAAAATCTTGTCGCTGGTAGCATTAACATAGTTAGAGTTATGTTCAATTTGCAGAATTGTTTTACCCTCCTGTTTTAGTTGTTTAACTAAATTTGTAATTTTCAATGCTGTGTCCTTATCTACACTTGTTATTGGTTCGTCAAACAAAAGCAGGTCGGCATCATTGACAATACAACAGGCAATAGCAAGTAATTTTTGTTGTCCGTATGATAATTTGCTTGCCAAGACATTTTTATTATCCAACAGAGAAACTTTTCCCAGAATATCGTCCACTCGTCTGATTTGTTCTTTGGTTGGGTATGCAAACAATTTCTTTTTCAATGCCAAGAGAACACTTCCATAAACTGTCATCTGCATCACAAGTCGCAAATCCTGAAACGTTCGACCCATTCCTAATTGATTTATTTGATAGGGTGCAAACTTAGTGATTTTTCTTTTTTTAAATTCCACGAAACCTTTGGTTGGTGGTAAAAAACCGGAGATAATATTGAATAGAGTTGTTTTTCCTGAACCGCTATTTCCTTTCAAGGTATATACGTAACCTGCTTCTATATGAAGATTTACCCCTTTCAAGACATGAACATCTCCAAATGATTTATATACATCTTTTACTGTTAACATATTTTTTTTGCATTAATTCGTTTTACCAATTGTGATACAGTATAATCTTTCAATTTATCCTCATCCACACTGCGATAGATAGCTTTTGCTGTTTTCAAAACAGGCTGTAAACTTGTCCAAAGATCATTAAACATTCCAATATTTTTTTCTGTCAATTTATTACGTTTCGTTATCATTTCATTTTGTATCATGTTCAACTCGTTTATTTCATGTATTTGCATTTCAATTTCTTTTATTATTTTCGGTTTTAATCCTTTTTCTGTCAATACGGATTGATTTCGTTTAACTATCGTCATTATCATTTGCATATTCGACAGAACACCTTTTGTATTATGTCTGGTAATATTATTCCTGACACTTTTAAATCCCACATTTTCTATTTGAATATCCAAATCATTTGCTCCGAGCTTGAAATAGCCTTCCAACATATTTAATTTCAAACGCAAAATATTAGATTTGTAATAAAGGTCTTGCGTAACTTTCTTTAATTCTTTTGTAATCACGGATGAACTTATAAATCCCTTACAAGAATTGATTTTCACCCCAATAGCTCTTAAAAAATCGGCAGTAAACATAGACGAAAAATCATTGAAATCCTCTATATCTCTTGTTAAACTGTCCAAAAGAAATTCTCCGATAACAGGCAAGTCTTCTATTTTATAATAAAATGTCTTTTTCATTATATGATTGGGTATTTGTTCTGTAAAATTATATCTCCCCCTTTCCAGATCGTGTTTTCGTTTACCAAGATTGTACTTTCATTTGCCAAGATTGTACTTTCATTTGCCAAGATTGTACTTTTTCTGTCCACAAAATTGTAAAGTAAAAACGCTTGAAAAGTATTATATTCTGTGTGTGTGTGTGTGTGTGTGTGTGTGTGTGTGTGTGTGTGTGTGTGTGTGTGTGTGTGTGTGTGTGTGTGTGTGTGTGTGTGTGTGTGTGTGTGTGTGTGTGTGTGTGTGTGTGTG
>JAIROC010000309.1 GCA_031257735.1 Bacteroidales bacterium
ACCACCGGGCAGACGATAAAATATTGGTTAATTTATGTGAACAACTCAACCAAACCCAAACCATCTTTCCCGGCTCTAATCCGACACTTTTTTACGATTTGGCGACAGATTGATTTCCCAAGAGGTCAGGAAGTCTGAGATTATCAAAATCATTAACTATCACATTAATCAAAAAAATAATTCCAATTTTATTTCAAATTAACCGATTTATTAATGGTTTTGGTAATGGTTAAATTCGATATTTGCTTTCCAAAAATAATTCAATACTGAATCCAAAGTAAGAAATTATATTAATGAAGAAGTATATTGTATTATTGATAAGCATCCTGCATATTTCAATAATTGAACTGAGGGAATCTGACGGATTTTATCTGAACGAAACAAAGATCATGTTCAAAGGAGTATGCAGGCACACCTTTACTTCGAAATCTGGCCAGACAAGCATCAAGAAATTAGTCATTGAGGATGTAAACCTGATGAAAGACATGAATCTGAATGCTGTACGTAAGAATCTTTATCCTCCGGATCTGTACTTTCTGGCTGTTTGTGATTCGTTGGGAATGCTCGTTATTGATAAATTAGCCAATTGGCAAAAAAAGTATGAGCCCCATACAACTCTCAGATTAGTAAAATCAACCGTTATCAGGGATGTCTACCATCCTTGTGTGGGGATGTGGGCTAATGGAAATGAAGGCGGTTATAATAAGGAAGCACGACAAGATTATTCCCTTTATGATTCTCAAAACAGAATAGCAATCGAACCTGTTTCGAAAGCAAATGGGACAGATACGAAACATTATCCCAGATATAATTATGTACATAAGCAGGTAAAGATTGTGACCTTCGGACAGTTTGTCATGATGATGGTCCCGATTGCTTAAGTAAGACAGATTGGGGCTGGCGCTGGCGCTACGGGATGTAATCTTATGTCTTAGGAGGCTGCCTAAGGGAAATAAACTATTTTTTATGCAGCCTCTATTTCTCTTTCTAATTATAAAGAAATTAATTTAGCTAATTATTTTATGAAAAAAAGATACATTATTATTCCTGTTTTATGTGGATTGGTAGCATTGTTGTATTTTCCAATCAGTAGCTATATTCAAACATTGAAGATTTATCACAAGTTTCAGTCCGGAATAAATCCCGTTACAGATCCAATTTTTAATGGTAGCAAATCTAATTTAGTCTATACTCCTGAAGAGTATGACCAAACATCTCGGTTGTTCTATTTGTGTAAATTATGGGGGTTTGTGAAATATAATCATGAACATCTTCCTTTTTCTGCAGAAAAAATGGATAGTGTTTTGATACGAGCAATACCTAAAGTAATGGGTGCATTATCGAAGAATGAGTATGTATCAGTATTGGATTCTCTTTTGTTTTTCCGTGACACTTTATTTAGCGGCAAAAACCCGTATCCTGATATCAATGATTATTACCTGATCAATAATGATTGGATGAATGATACAGTTTGTTTAAATTCAGAACTAAAGAAAAAACTGGAAACTATTTTTTACACACATTCTGGAAAAGAGAATAGTTTTGTACGCAATAAATCCATGGTAGGCAATATTAGATTAAGGAATGAACCCGAATACACTATTTCTGATTATACTGATCGAAAATTAAGTTTACTTGCATTGTTTCGTTATTGGAATGTTATTAACTATTTTGGGGTATATAAAAATGATGCTGAAAATTGGGATGAAGTGTTATATCAATCTATTTCTCGTTTTTTGAATATTGAATCGAAAAAACAATATCATCAGGAAATATACCGCTTAACTAATCAATTAAGAGATACCCATGCTTCCTATCCTCCAACTATTGATAATGTTGTTTTTGGGCCATTTAGACCGAATTTTAAGATGATGTGTATTGATAGTACTTTCGTAATTCAAAAAATTAGAGTCCCTGAATATGAAAAAGAAGATTTTCAGCCTGGAGATATTGTTTTCCAGGTAGACAATCAAGATGTTCGTCCATTGTATGACAGTCTGCTACAATATGTTTGTGGTGGAAATCATTGGTCCAATCAATCATTTGGATGCAATGCGGTTTTATCAAGAAATGATTCCACAACCTTATTCACAATTTTGAGAGGAAATGATACCTTAAAAATTAAGTCCACTAATCATACAGCTTGGGATTTGCATCAATCAGAGAGGAAAGCCGAAAAGAAAAATGAAAAAAACGTACTATACCACTGGATTAATGACAGCATTGCATATTTTAATTTACGTTCAGCAACGCCAGATAATTTCGACAAAAACTACAAAGATATTCAATCGGCTTCAACTATCATATTAGATTTAAGATGTTACCCGAATACTCATTTGATTCTAAATTTAACAAATGCCTTTGTCCCTCCTAATTCGTTCTTTGCTTATGTCACCTATCCAGACACTCGTTTTCCGGGTATGGTCAGGTATTGCAAGTCTTCTCCAGACAGAATTGGAAACGAAAATTACTATAAAGGGCAAATAATTGTGTTAGTAAATGAATGGACACAAAGCTATTCGGAATATACTACTATGGCATTGCAGGCCAATCCCAAAACAATAACTATTGGAAATTCCTCATCAGGATCAGATGGAAATATATCGCTTTTTACCTTTCCTGGAGGAGTTCGGACTGTTTTTTCTGGCGTGGGAATTTATTATCCGGATTTTACGCCAACACAACGAATAGGCGTAAGAATTGATTATATAGTTGAACCAACAATAAAAGATATAAAAAATAATATAGACGTTGCTTATGAAAGATCTATTAATATTGCAAAACACGGAAATTATTGAAAAAACAGATGCTAAATTAGATGAGATAGCTCATTTTTTAGTCTCCTTAAAGCCAAAAGAAGATTTTCCAATCGGTTTATTTAGTGGGAGTGCGGGTATTGCCTTATTCCTATTTTATTATTCACGATATAAGAAGAATGAATATTTTGCCGATAAAGCAATGGGCTTGCTATCGTATTCAATTAGTAAAAAAGAAGAGAATCTTTATCATCCATTCTGCGGTGGAATTAGCGGCATTTGTTGGTGTATTCAACACCTTATATGTGAGGGTTTTATTGATGATGAGAATATTGAAATTATTAAGGCTTTTGATCGTTACCTATGCGATCAGGTAGCTTATCATTCATCAGTTGGAAACTATGATTTTCTACATGGTACAATAGGTACAGCTCTATACTTATTGAAAAGGTCCAAAACTCCTTTTGTAAGACAAACGACAGAAAATATGGTTAACACATTATATCATTCAAAGATTGAGGATAATGGTAATTATTACTGGAAAAGTAAAATAGGCAATGACATTAATATATGCATTTCGCATGGAATATCCAGTATCTGCATCTATTTATGCAAAGTTTTTGAAGCTAATATAAGCAAATCTACAACACAAGATTTAGCAAAAAAAAGCGCTTCATTTTTAATAAACCAAGAAATAAATTTAGATAATAGAATTTCTATGTTTCCTTCATTCAATAAGTTATCAGATCCTTTACACAGTAGATTAGGTTGGTGTTATGGTGATTTGGGAATAGGAATATCAATTTGGCATTATGCTACTATATTTAATGATGAATTAATGAAAGAAAAGGCTATGGAAATATTTATGTTTTCATCAAAAAGAAAAAAATTGGGAGAAAATTATGTATTCGATGCAGGTATATGTCATGGTACCGCAGGTATTGCACAGATATATAAAAAAGTATTTCTACACACTAAACAAGTCGAATTTAAAGAAACAGCAATGTTTTGGTTGGAACAAACTCTTCTGATGTCTAAATATAGTGATGGAGTAGTGGGGTATAAAGCAAATGAAAAAGGTAATACTCTTGATTTACTCAATGGAATTGCCGGTATAGGACTAGTATTTTTGTCCTTTCTTACAAATGAAGACACAAACTGGGATGAATGTTTACTTTTAATATAAGCCACAATATGTATAAAGTTTTCGATTCATTCCTTTTTCGCACCCCATATTTTCCATATTCAGCTTTAAAGGACTTCAAGAAGGATTTACGTGATCCTATTTTTAGGGAAATGCTACATGTTGCTTCACCCGATTTGATCATGGCCATAAAAAAGAATGCAGACAAGGAAAAATTGCGAAATTCTGCATATTTGTATTATCAGCGTGCCTGTACTCGTCCTACACCATTTGGTTTATTTGCTGGATGTTCAATGGGCATTATAGGTGAACATACGGAAATACAACTATCAGAACAGAAAAAATACAAACGGAATACGCGGTTAGATATGGATTATATCTGTGCATTGACACAACAGATAGAAAAAAATAGAAATATACGTGAACTGCTATTTTATTATCCTAATAGCAGCATTTATCCCGTAGCTAACCATTTTCGATATGTGGAATATTATTATAAAAACACACGACGTGAACATCATATTACACAAGTGGAAAATTCAGAGTATTTACAAGCGGTACTAACTCTGGCTAGAAGCGGCGCACGATTCTGTGATTTAGTAAATATACTAATATATGATGAAATAACAAGAGAAGAAGCTGCTGAATTTATTCACAAATTAATTGATAATCAAGTATTAACAAGTGAATTGGAACCATCTGTAACAAATATGTACCCCTTAACTGCATTAATTGAAAAATTGAAAAAATTATCAAAAATGAATAACCAGATTACTAATATTTTATCTGAGATCGAAATGCAACTTAAAAATATTGATCAGCAAGCTATAGGTACAACTTGTAATATTTATCCGGCAATTATTAAAAATATTGAAAAGACAAAAATAGAAGCAAATATCAAATACTTGTTTCAGACAGACATGTTCAAACCAGTACAAAATGCTAGTGTCAGTCGCTATTTAATAAAAGACATTCAGCAGGGATTAGCTTTTCTTAATAAAATAACCGCCCCAGTTGCTCGAACCAATCTTTCACTATTTAGAGAAAATTACATCAAACGCTATGAAAATCGAGAAATGCCACTATTATTTGTACTTGACAATGAACTCGGCATCGGATATGGAAACAAGACTACAGGTGACACCAGCTCATTAATAGATGATCTTTTGATACCACAGAGAAATCCATCATCAAATGTTCATCAATTTCCCATTCAATCTGTTTTATTAAGTAAATATCAACAATCACCGCAAAAAATTATCGAGTTAACAGATGACGATGTGAAAAGTGTTGAAGCCATATGGAATGATTTGCCCGATAGCATCTCGGTAATGTGTCAAATATTACAGGATAATAACGATGGGCGTTGCGTTTTTATTAAGGGAGCAGGTGGTCAAAGTGCAACTAATCTTTTGGGACGTTTTTGTCATATAGACGAGGAAGTCCTGAACCACACCCTTTCCATTGTTGAAAAAGAGGTGCAGTTGCATCCTAACACGATTATTGCAGAAATAGTACATTTGCCTGAATCAAGGACAGGGAATGGGTGTAGCATTTATCTAATGTTAATATCCGAGTTTTGTTATTTTATTCCAGAATTGTCCCCATTTACCGTCTGTTTCATTAAAACATCTCAATACCAATATATTTTTAGCTCCGT
>JAIROC010000310.1 GCA_031257735.1 Bacteroidales bacterium
CCACACCATATACTGCTCATAAACAACAAAAACAACTGTTGTGGAGGATAACCCCGATTGGACATCTGCTCCGGTAAGGGAAGGGTATCCAGGTAACCGGCAAAACCGCATGTGTCGTCGGGATGTCAAATTTACGAAAATATCGCTCAAACGCCTTGTGTTCCGGCATGCGTTCCCATCCATACAGCCGTTGCAGACTTGTATCTATCCGGGTTATATCCATGTGGGCAAAAAGTTCCGCCCCACACCATATACCTCTCATAAACAACAAAAACAACTGTCGTGGAGGATAACCCCGATTGGACATCTGCTCCGGTAAGGGAAGGGTATCCAGGTAACCGGCAAAACCGCTCAGATCTATCATCTTTTTCAGAATAGAGATGCCGCCCCACGAGGTAATCTCCCTGTCTATAAATTCTATTACTGTTTTCTGCTTTATATCCTGTTTTTTTGCCGCAAATTTAAGCAATTAATGCAATATACAATCATATATATCAATATATTATTAACAACTTTTTCTATTGGTGTCCATTAGAATATTCTTGCGCTCTTTCATATTGGTGTCCCTAATGGACATTTTGGGATAAAAAAAATGTGCATAAATTCACGTTATTTACATATTACATGGGCATTGTTATGCCTGCTGTTTATAACAGGTTGCTTGTGGAAACAGTATCCAGTATATCAGGCGTACAAGCAAGGAACAGCCACCGGCTTTATATTCATTCCGGCATATATGAACAAGCCGCACAACATTACGCCCCGCTCTACCCGTTCCTGAACGACCAGATACAGTTTCTTTTTGAATATGCCCAAAGTTTATCCAAATCGGAAGAACCGGCGCAAAGTAATGAAATCCTGCAGCGCGCCGTGCAAATCAGTTGCGACCCAATGCTGTATAATATCATGGGGAAAAATTACCAAGCATTGAAAGAATATGCGCAAGCGGAAAACTATTTGATAAAATCAACGCAAATGGTACCCCATCGCATTTATCCGTGGTATCTGTTAATGAAACTTTATGATGAAATGGGATTACCGGAAAAAGCATGTGAAACCGCTTCAATTGTGGAGACCAAAGAGCCAAAAGTTCAATCGCAGGCAGTCCGGGAAATGCGGGAAGAAGCAAGAAAAATATGCGCCAAGTAAAATTAATTTTGTACATTCAAAAATATTCCCTACTTTTGCATCAAATCTAACTTATGATTTTTATTTCCATTATATTGTCCGTCCTGTTATACTGCACCGCAGTTCCGTTATTGTGCAGGGACAATTTGCAGTTTGGTTTTTGCTATTTTATAAAACCGGTTTTCTATTCTCGAACCTTTTATGCACCCATTATTTGGCAGTTGGGCAAAAATAACTTCGACAGATAAAGCCCCTGCTTTACTTTTGCCGGCAGGGGCTATGATCGAATAAAATTGTTTATTCAAAGAGTTATGCAGGGATATAAATGACACGTAAAACTCGTAGCGCCAAAATACCCTTATGGCACGTCCGGCTACAAATGAATTTTTGTAATTCATGGGAAAAGGGCAAGTTTAATTTATCAAATAAAAAAATATGAAAAAATATATTTTAGGCGGAGTAGCCGCCATCGTAATAGCCTCTATGGCAGTTATAAATGTGAATGTAAATTCACAAAATGATAATTTAATGTCCGACCTTGTGCTGGCTAATATAGAAGCGTTGGCAAATGGGGAAAGTGCTGGAAATCAATGTCCTGGTAATTGCAATTCTTGGCAAGGAGGAGGAGGAGGAGGAGTCGCTTGTGATTGTGCAAGATTCACTGGAATTTGTTACAATTATTGTTAAACTGTATTTTGATAATCCTTGAGTCAAATCGGCTCAAGGATTATTTTAATCACTATAATTATTAATATGAAAAAAAATAACTATCTATATTGGATAATACTATTAATTATATTATTAGGGAATATTTCGTGTAAAGAAGTCATAGAAAAAAAATTCCCAAATACAAAAGAAGTAAAGGCAAATGAAGTAAGAATCAATGAAATTATCAAATTTAGTAATATTTATAAACTAAAAGATTATGTAGTAATTCGGGATGGACATGAAAATGCGTCTGTATTCTTTTATGTTTACAAATATCCTGAATTTAAACTTTTATATTCTTTTGCAAATAAAGGAAATGGCCCTAATGAATATTTAATGCCCACTGTATTTAAAAATACGCCGGATAATTTATTTTCCTTTCGAGACCACTGGAAAGATGTATGGGTTAGTTATTTATTAACCGATACTGCGGGTATTGTCATCCGTACGAACGACATAAAGCCTATTGATAACCGTTTTATGTGGGAGATAAATCAAGTTACCGATTCTTTGTTTTTGTTAAAAAGTCAAGATGCTAAATGGAGCAGAAGGGAATTATGGAATTTGTATTCGAAAAATATCCTTGATTCCATCCCTAACACGTTCAACTTAAAAAAAGAGTTAGGCAAAAATTATTACGCTATATTTGAAGACTTTTGGATAACAAGTAAAAACGAACATTTTGCTCTTGCCTACTATTTTATGGATTTAATTGAAATAGGTTCAGTCAAGAATCAAAAAATTATACTTGAAAAGAGTATAGGAATAAAAACTCCTCCGGATTTTCATTTATATGGACCAGGTAAACCTGGAGGAAAATATGAATATAATTTTCTTAACAATATTGTCTATTATGAAAATGTAGTTTGTGGAAATAAATATATTTATGCATTATATGCCAAAGTTCCTTTTGGAGAATTAAAGAATGTACATTCCTCAATTATTGAGATTTATTCATGGGATGGAGAAGCAGTTGCATTATTAAAACTTGATAAAAGTATTAGTGATTTTTTTGTAGATGAAGATTTAAAAATGATATACGGCTTTGATATAGATAATAGTGAAGATTTTTTGTACGAATATTCATATGAATAAATAAAATGAAAAAGTATGAGTTTTAAAAGCAAGACTGTATTTTTGATGATGTTTTTGGCTTTCTTTGCTTGCAAAGAAGACCGGAAGCGAACGGAAGTTGCACAAATTGTCACGGAATGGATAGGAAAAACTGTTCAATTCCCGGAAAGTATTCAATGTAATATCTTGGGCAAAGATACTGTTTCCGGTCTTTGTTCCGGAACATTTCAGAAAGAATACAAAATCTTACTATATGTTGATTCGTCTGGGTGTAGTAGTTGTCGATTAAAATTATTTCAATGGCACCAGTTGATTGAAGAAGCAGACAGTTTGTTGGAGGGTGATTTAGGTTTCTTGTTATTTTTCCAACCAAAAAATAAAAAAGAATTGGGATTTTTATTTCAAAGGGATAAATTTGACCATCCGGTGTTTATAGATATGGGTAATACGATAAATTATCTTAATAATTTTCCGCAACATGAGGAATATCAGTGTTTTCTGCTTGATAAAAATGATAAGATTTTGATGATAGGTAATCCCACTCTGAATCCGAAAATTTGGGAATTATATAAGCAAATCATAATAGGTGAAGTTGCAGCAAAGCCACTTGTAACAACTGTAGAACTGGAACAAACCGAGATAGAAATAAAAGATTTTCGATTAGGTAAAACATCCGAAGCAGTTTTTGTATTAAAAAATACCGGCGTACAGCCCTTGGTTATACAAATGGTGAATGCTTCGTGCGGCTGTGCCGTGCCGGAATGGGATAAACAGCCTATAGCGCCAGGCGAAAGCGCTGAAATAAAAATAAGCATTACGCCGGAAGAAAAAGGTTATTTCAATAAAACCATCACTATTCATTGCAATGCAGAAGATGCCCCAATTTTACTTAAAGTTCGTGGTATGGTTAAAATTTGAAATAGGGGCTATCTTGTGAGGGAAAAAGCAATTTCTTGGTAATCTTTACTAACTGTCCATTTTTTTGTAGCTTTGCATAAACTTTCAATCGTAAAAAGTTTGTGAAAAAAGTTTCGTCGTTTTCTATTATTTTAGCGTTTGTTTGCTTGACGCTCGTGGGAATTGCCTTAATCCCGCAGCTAACGGTGAAGTTG
>JAIROC010000312.1 GCA_031257735.1 Bacteroidales bacterium
ATTAATGCAATATACAATCATATATATCAATATATTATTAACAACTTTTTCTATTGGTGTCCATTAGAAAATTCTTGCGCTCTTTCATATTGGTGTCCCTAATGGACATTTTGGGATTAAATAATTTTTTCATCTGTTTTATTATCTCAACCAATATCAAGACAAGACACTTTCCTTGTTTTTGTGCAGGCAAGTTACTTGTCAATAACAGGCATAAAAGAATAAATGATGTTGTCTTCATTTCGTTTTTATTTAAAAATCGGTACTATTTATTATTGCCATTGCCCGAACATATCCCGCTTTTGAATATAATACCTCTCTAAATAATTTCATAGATTTAATAATGGGGCCAAAACCATTTTTTTTCTCCCTCAAAATTAAATTCTATGTGATCTCGGTTTTCCATCAACCATTCATAAAATAATTTTGCCCATCGACCACCAACTTCTATATTGTAGGATTCAGTTGGACATATCAACTCTGGAGGCACATTTTTAATAAACGGATACACATCATTCATGCTCAAAAGAGTTGCATCCAGATCGACGTCCGACAGCACAGAAATTTTTTCTCCTGGTAAGTAACCGACATCTATATATCGCCAAATTATTTCATCATCCTTAAAGTAAAGAAAATCTTGTCGGGCAAAATTATGAATATTCATCGTCTCCAATATATACTGCCGCTGCTCTTCATCTCCCAGCCGAGCCAGGGCATACCGGCAGGCTTTTTCCTCGCCGTAGAGACAGTCTCCAGTTTTAACACATTCGGCCAGTTTTTGCTTTAATACCGGGATACATTCCGTCATCTCCAACAAGCCGATCATCTTGATTAAATTGGGCTTTATCCGGGCGGCTTCAAACTCTCGCTTAGAATCTCTGACTACATAAGTTTCCAAAATGCTGTCTCTGAGTTGTTTTAACACGGTTGTATTTCTCATTTCTCTTGTTTTCATTATTCTGGCCGCTTCGTCCCAACCTATTTGCGGTTTGTTATAGATGGTTCTATTTCGCAGGAAATGTAATACATATTCTTCCTTCGTTTTTTTACCTTCCAGTATTTCCCTAATCCTTTTTTTTGCTTTGTTTGTGTAATCAAAGCGGCTTTCCGAATTATGGATCTCTACCAGTGACGCATGATGTTCGGGATAAAAATAATATTGAAGGAATGTTTCCATCAGCATTTTCCTTATTTCAAGCGGATTTTGATTTGTGCACCACATGATATCCAACAGTTCATAGCCAACCCAATGTAAATTGCTGTATCTGTCCTGCTCAAATAATCTCCTGATTGCGTAAACTATTTGCTTCTGCTCTTTCAGACTTAAATCGGCGTCCTGAAATGAAAGTCTGATATTGTCCCTTCGAATCGTATCTACCGAATGATAGGAAGCAATATTATCTATCGACGACTTGTAGTAGCGGAAATCTTTTCCTGATTTTTGTGCAGACAAATTAGTTGCCAATAAAATGCATAAAATAATTAAAATATTCTTTTTCATATTGATATTTATTTAAAAATCAGTACTGTTTATTATTGCCCATTGCCACTGCCAGAACATATCCTTTTTAAGTGAATAATCCATGAAATTGGTCGTGCTTTCCTGTCGGTATTGTGGGCTGATTTCAAACGGATGCCTCAGGCTAAAAGTATGTCCTGCTTCGTGAACAAAAGTTTCCCATATGTCTATATCTGACGGGAATATCACAATGGAATATCCCTCATTTGTTCTTTCGTCAGGCTTGGGTGCAAATCCGCCTACATCCACCATTTGTTGATTGTTTATCAAAAAGAATACGCGTTCATTTTCGCCTATTTTTCCACCGGATTCTTTATATTTGGTTTCCAATAAAATTTGCACGGCTATTTTATTTTCTTTTGTGTTTTCCAACCGGTTTTCAATAAATTTAATCGGATTGTTTGCTATTAGTGCGGAGTCAATTTCCAACATGCTGCTACCACCGGATTTAAACTGCATAAAAGCCTGGTTAAATGAATAATTGTTCAAATAGTTTTCCAAAGGACTTCCGGATACATAATTGACCATATCAATACTTTTCGATGCAGAATTTCCGAATGCTACATTCACCGTTTTGTATTTTATAAGATTATTATTCTCTTTCTTTTCACTATAAAAATTCAGTTTTCCGACTGTTTTCTCATTTTTATCTTTTACCAGCAACGCACCTTTGGCTGCATCGGAACTTTTAAGCGTTACTTCCAACTCATAATTACCGTTTTTGTTTTTAAATTCCCCGTTCGGGTAAGAAGACCCCTTATCGTCGCGAATATGCTCTATTATCAAACCATTGTTCGTTACAAACCGGTAATAAACGGAATCGCCCAAGGCGCTGTTTTCGTTAATCTTTGCTTTGACTGTTACGCTTTGGTTTGTCCACATGCTTATGGCCGGTACGCGGTAATCTATTTTAGACCCGTCTGGCTTAACAATTTCAAGCGACTCATATTTATCTTTGAAAGCGCCTAATGTAAGCTCATTGTATCGGTCAAAGCCGAATGAACCGTCGTATGTCCATTCGTATTTATCAAACCATACCGTTTCAATATCATGCTTTTCGACCGCTATTTTTAATATACCCGAATGATAAAGGCTTATGTACGGATCAATATAGATATCAAGATCCTTATAAGATTCTTCTTTTAATTTATCAGGCATTGACAATTTATTCCAGGCACCAAATTTCGTAGTTGTTAATGGTATTACGTAAGGGACTATGTACAAACTGTCGGTATGGCCTTCGGTGATATCCATAATAATATAATTAACATCTTCAGCAAGCGGCAATGTGTTTCCATTGACTGTTCTGCTTATTGTGTAGCGGTTGTAGGGATTTTCACTCCACGACAGCGGTTTAAAAACACTTCCTTCGTCCGTCGAAATATAGGGTATAAATTCATCACGTTTTTTTACAATCGTATCATATTTGTTTTCATCCATATTATAACAGGTATATTGAATGTTTTTACGCACAGGAATACAAATATATTTTCCTTCTTCCAGTATAATATTGGCCAAGCGAGTATAATATTCTTCGACAGCGGTTGTTTTAACTATATTTTCTGCTTTTGGGGCGGTAATCTCATCTTTGGAATTTAATTTTTTAATGATATAATAAATGTCTAAATCGTACTCTTCATCTTTCCTTTCACTACCACGCTGTTGACGATTTGCTAAGTCTACAACCGTTTTTCCGTCCTGTTGTTTTACTTCATACACTTTCCCATTCTTATCCACAATCGTTGCCGGCAAATCAACTGTCCCGTCTTCCTTTTTCGGTAATTCAACCGTATGCGGATTCCCGTCGGAATCGTATATAACTAATACGCCGCTTTCATCATCGTAATAATATTCCGGATTTTCGGGAATGGTAAAATTCAATCTAACCGCGTTTGGCGGTAAGCCATCGGAAGTCAAATCGTTTATCGCATTCGCCAGACTGTCCACATATCTTTTCGCCTCATCCACATCCAGCAAAAACTGCGGATTGTACACACTTTCGTAATCTCCGCCTATCATCACGTTGTCGGTATTGACTGACAAATCCCAGTACTCGCAAAGGAATTTTACATTCCATATCTCCATCCAAAACCAAAGTAGCCCCTTGTACACTCCGTCAGACTGCGGCGTTACGGTTTTCAATATAAACCGTGTGGCGCCGGAGGCGTTGCTGATAATATCGCCGGGCTGCAAATCCCTGCGCAACGTGAAATTCGTTATCGGAGGCGGTGTGGGCGATTCTGCGCACCGGCAATCGGGGCAGGTAGTCGTATCTACTTTCCGTACTACGAGTATAAACAGTTTTTTCATCTTTGGGTTTTAAGATTATTCACTAATAGTAGAACAAGACATTTCCTTTACCAATAACCATTCCACTATAAAAATCACATTATTGTTTATTTAATCTTTTTACATATATCTTATTCGTTTCTTTCTCAACTATAAAAATTTTCCTTTTATAGACGAATATCAATTTTACTTTAAAATATACCTCAGTTTCAATATAATTTCTCCTTATCGGTATCTCAAAAGAAACCACTTCCTTATCCTTTATAAAAACCTTTCTATCAGAATACTCCATTAGTATTTCACCTTCTTCTATGGAAGGCTCTTGCCAATTACAAATAATAGAATCAAGTTCCGTTACATGGTTACAGCTATATATTAAAACATACGACATTTTTTGTGGATTATTCAATGTAAACGAAGATCTTAAAACAAGCGAATCTAATTGTTCATTCCGAATAAATAGCTTTACTATGTGATCTTTTTCTTTATCTTGTTCAATCCAGATACTAATTTTCTTATTAATATCAACACTATCAAATTGTTGTTTAACTTCATGCGCATTAAGTAACAACAGGTTATTACACAAGAAAATACATACAAGAATAATTTTATTTTTCATAGCCATCTTCTTTTATATTATTATTATTTTCAAATTTCACACTTAGTTGTATGGCTTCTTCATATTTTGATTTATTATCAAAATAAATAGACTTTTTACTTTCTGAAATATTAAATAATATTCCATCCAGAGTTAAACAAATCTCATAAACACTTAATTCATCTCTATAATAATTAGAAGGCCTATATATCCCCAAAGTGCATATTTCTTTATTATATTGATCTTTATTTTGTTCTTTATATGCCAAAACCTCTTGTTTCTGATTTTCTTCCAAATCAGAATATTTATCCGGCCAATTTTCATCAACTACTCTATATCCGAGTGTTAATATAAAATCACCATATATCCCTTGTAGAGTTTTCTTTCCAAAATAAAAACAACTATCTTCTTTTACATAAATGTCTCGTCTATCTTCATTAGAATAACGATACGGAAAAAATTTATAAAGATAATTAATATGATGAAGATATTCATGAAATAATGTAGCCTTCACATCATCTTTTGTTTCATTACCTGTATACATTATATATAATTTACCCTCTTCATACCATCCAACTGCGCCCATATTTGAGTAAGTAACAATATTAGTATTATTAATAATGTAATCTGTCTGATTAATTGCACCTTCCAAATATTTTCTATTTGTTCCACTATAAGCATTAATATCTATTTTTGATTTTATGCTGTCTATTAATTCTACAATTATTTGATTTTTAATTGTTTTTATATTCTCTTCTGAAATAATTATATTTTCTTGCATACCATATCCTGTAAACTCTTGGGCAACATTTTGTGTTCCATTATTTTCATCTACTACATATACATTCCCGTCTGCATCCTGTACGACTGTATTATTCAACTCGCCATCGGGTGTCAATACCGTTTCGGTAGTACTTCCGTCAGGATTTGTGCTTACTACTACAATATTTCCGTCAGCATCAATATATATGCTCTCTATGGGTATATCCAGCTTTATAGTATCTTTGATATTCGTATTCGTTCCTGTTTCCGCTATTGCATTTGCCAGACTGTCCATAAAGTTTTTCGCCGCATCCACATCCA
>JAIROC010000338.1 GCA_031257735.1 Bacteroidales bacterium
CTTCGTCACAAAATGCTTGCCATTCCTTCTATTATTGAAAACAGTAGTGACAGGATTATTGTTAAAATGGCTTTAGACATGAATCGCAGAAACTGGATTGCTAAATTGTGTGATCGTATTCATGTTCAATTCCAGCAATCCGGCTAATGGACATTTCGGGCTAATTATCGGGGAAAATCCCGGTAGAAAGTTAAAATCAAAAGAGAAATGGTACAGTGCCGACGAAGGTAATGCGACAGATGACTATGGTTTTGGGGTGCTTCCGGCAGGTTGCTACTACAACAAAACTCCCCATTTTTCCGGTCGTGACAACATCGCCTCTTTCTGGAGTTCGTCTATCTGCGACATTGACACTACATGCGCGTGGGGCAGGAGTTTCTACTATAACTACACTCCTGTGAACCGTTTTACGCTCGATCGCTCCGAAGGTCTCAGCGTCCGCTGCGTCAGGGATATTTAACGTAAAAAAATAATAAAAAAGAGTATATATAATATATATGCTATACACAAGATATACATGAATAAATTAAGAAAATTGATTGATATTCCTATTGATGATGTAGTAGCATTACAAATTCTCGCTGCTCGCAAAAGGCAGTCACTTAAAGAAATGATTGAGGCTTATTTACATCAACTTGCTGAATACACCATCCGAGAAGAATTAGAAAAGAGGATAAGCAATATAAAGCAATGATAATGGAAGATATACAAAACAAAAAACTGTGTCTTGTTGTGAGCGCCGGGGTAACTGTCAATTTATTACCGGATGACAAACACGAATTTCTAATGGCAGCACAGGAAGTGGCCAAAGGTTATGATGTAACTATAGCAGTAATACAAGATAGCGTGCGACGCCATGTTATGGAGTTTATAGAAGGCAAGCATTTTATACATTCACCAGAGGATGTAATGTGGACAAAGCGGGGTGTTGTGCGTCTTGGCTTTTTCATCGATGGGCCAAAGGCAAGGGCGTTCCGGGATATGATAGAAGATTTGAAGTTATCACCCACGCCGGAAAGTTCGGACACATTTACTTTTCCTGCAACCAATCACCCTGTACGGATAGTAATGATCAACAAAGAGCCGTGGTTTGTAGGCAAAGACGTGGCAAAAATATTAGGCTATACGAACACAGATCAAGCCATAAGGCAGCATGTAGATGACGAAGATAAAACAATTTTTCAATTGTCTGATATTCAAGACCCCTTTAAAACAAAGGGGTCTATACCATCACATATGAAGGGTTCTAAAATTGTGCTTATTGCAGAAAGCGGTGTTTATGCTCTGATTTTTGGGTCAACTCTTCCAAAGGCAAAAGAATTTAAACGTTGGGTAACGTCGGAAGTGTTGCCGGCTATTCGGCGAACCGGGAAATATACGCCGGAGATAATGGAAAATGATTGCCCCTATACCAAAGACTTCACAGAAACATTTCCCGCAATAGATACAAGAGGATTATTATTGGATATAATGGATGATATTTGCCACATTGAAGACTATAGTTTACGCACCTGCATAGCAGCAAAGATTAAAGCTTTGCGCAATATAGATATTCATTAAGAATATGGAAATATGCAACTTAAAAAGAAGTTTACGACGTACGGGTATGTTTCATCTTATACAACTCTATACAAGCATATATGAGAACGCCCAGACCACAAACGCCCATGGCACCAATAAAATAAATAATTTCCATAATATCTTTTTGCTGCTTCTTTTTTCATGATGCAAAAATACTACAATTATCCGAATTATTCAAATGCAATGCATCATGATTTAAAAGACTTTAATTCTTCAAAATTTTAATTTGTGATTATAAAATTTGACAAACCTACTAAATCTAAAACAGGGTCATTAAACAATACCGGCAGCTGTTGGCAGTTCGTTAACTACATGCGAAAGGAAGAAGCAGAAAGTAAAAAACACGGAAAAGACCTGCAACCATGGTTTAGCTATACCGGTGATAGTATATCACACACACAGGTCGTCGAAGAAATAGATAAGGACCACCAGGGGCTATCAAAAAAAGAAGGCAAGTTCTCGACCGGCTCAATCAACGTCTCGGAGTCCGAATGGGGTGCGATGGGGAAGACGGAACAGGAACGGTTAGCAAATTTCAAACGGTGGACACAAAAAGAATTTTCCGAACTGTTTGCCGGCAACTACCACAAAAAAGACAAAAACGGCAATCCAATAGAAATAAGACCGGAAGATGTCAGGATATTTTATAAGCTCGAATATGACCGGCATTATAAAGGTACCGACGAAGAAGTAACAGCTGGTGAAAAAAAGTCCGGTGATGCTAAGCCGGGATTTAATATCCACATTCATTTCATTGTTGCACGAAAAACAAGAAAAGGAGTACGGATAAGCCCCAATGTACACCCTTCTGTGTTCAGTCAAAACAAACTCCGGACTAACTGCGAAAAAAGCTTTGATAAGATGTTTCAGTATCACCGGCCAAAGGAAGAAACATTGGAATACCGGCAAGCTCACAAACATGACACATATGAAACAGTACCTGCCGGCAGTACAATAAAGGATGTCACTTCTATTTTAACATCATTTGCTGATGCCTTCGCGAGCGGCGCCGGCGCCACAGCTAAAGACGAATACGAGCCGACGAAGAAACCGAAGAAAAAGAAGAAGAAACCACGGCCGGAATTATAATAGTATTACAACGTTGTGGAGCCTGTGCGCTTTTCACTGATTAAAACCCATGCGAAGAGACCAATTCCCACCGCACCGGCGATGCAAAACCAAAATATTAGTGCCATATATTAATTATTTTTTAATAAAAAATCCAACCCCTACCAGAAGAAGAAATATTATTCCGCCAATGCTTGTGATTAGCGATAGATTAAAGTCTTGTCTTACAATCGAAGCAACAATACCACCTCCAAACACGAGCTTTGACAAGTCAAGGCAATACTTACTTATATCTTCTTTTCTTTCTTTTGTCATTTTATTCGCAAAGATAGTAAAATTTGTCTACATTAAGCCTGTTTTTTAATCCAATTTATTTAATGTAAGCTCACAAACAAATTTGCATAATGTTAGTAAAGATACTATCTTTGTGCGACTAATCTGTGATACCTGAATGAAACGATACAAAGTAAGGGAAGTAATCAAGTTGTTGGAAATGGACGGGTGGTATCTTGGCTATTGGAAAGGCGACCATCGTCAATTTCGGCATCCGGTAAAAAAAGGAAAAGTTACCGTAAATGGCAAATTTAACGATACGAGAAGTCAGGAAATATTAAATAGTATTTGGAAACAGGCAGGGTGGAGATAATCATCGTGCAAAAAAATAAAAACATGGAAAAAATAAAAGTATTAATCAGTTGGAGTGGCGATAACTACTGTGCAGACGCCGCGGGTGATGATATAAATGGAGTTATTTTAGTTACACATAAGACACTGGAAGGATTGAAGAAAGATTTTCAGGAAAGCTTGAAATTTCACATTGAGGGCTGCCTGAAAGACGGTGACAACCTTCCCGAATGGCTGGTATCGGAAAAATATGAGTTGGATTACATCTTGGAAACTTCCGCCCTGCTGCACAGTCTGGACGGTATTCTTACACGTTCAGCTATTGCCCGAGTGTCGGGAATAAATGAAAGACAAATCGGACATTATGCTTCTGGATACAGGACACCACGCCCACAACAAAGAGAAAAAATTATCAACGGAATACAAACTATTAGCCGTGAATTGGCATCAGTCGTGTAGTAAACAAGTATATTTGCTGATTACGTTAAAAAAATTAAATAAACCACGGCCGGAACTATAATTTTTTTTCTTCATCTTCAACAACCTTGTATAAAGGGGCTTTTTTAGGATTATAACGCTGAAAATCAAGCCACTTATTTATTTTGACTCTTTCTCTTTTACCTGTTGCTATTTCTTCTACAAGAACTTCGTCAGAAGTTGCCAGAGCTGTTGGAGTTGTCCCTCCTAATTGCACTAAAATTTTTTCTAAGAGAAAATTAGTCTTCTGGGCAATAGAAATTTTTTCGTCTATTTTCCAGTACCATGTGTTGAATTTTCTTAAAATAAGAAATAGAACAACAACAATACCTAATCCTAATAAGAATATTCCTTCCATATATGTATGTGTTTAGTTATTAATAATAATTTAGGCACAAAATTATGCAAATAATTACATTAAAACAAGTTATTTTAACGCACTTGGCAGTCGCAATAGAACATCTACGTTGTTTTATTGCCCGTCATTGCCTGTTTTCGCTCTTTGGCAATATCATTAATGATGCTAACAGTTTGGTGAAATTCAGAACCATTTAACGCTTTGTTAAATATAGGCAATGTCAAAAAATCATCCTTTAAAGAAGAATGGATCCGCCATAAATCGCTTCTTAATTGGTTAGGATCATTAGCATGGTGCGAGCCATTAACCTCAATGAACAAATTTGCAGAAAGTATAGCGATATCTACAGTTTTATGTCCATCCTTATATTCAAGTTCCATTTCCCAATTCAAGGCTTTAAGCGCTAAATACAACTTTTGTTGCTCAAACGTTATTTCTTTTTTAGGCTGCTGTGTGTTTATGTTTTTTATTAAGGCATCCATCTTTTTTTTGTTCTTACAGCAAGAGGAGCACCACATTTGTCCATCTATAATATTAATATTTATATTATTAAATTGTCTGTCGCAAATCTCACATCGTCTTGGCACTATAAACTCATTTGCTTCGTTAATAACAGCGGTTTCAGTTGGGTGATGAATACATTTTTTCATGGCTTAAAAGTTCTGCTAAATTCTTTGAATTACAAGGTATTACAATGATAAAAAAACGACCGTTTTTTTAGTAAAAAATTACACCACAAAGGTAATATCTTTTTATATTTGTGCAAATTTATTTAAATAAATTTCAAATAAAATCTAACAAATTTTAACTTTTTCCCGCATGCCTGATGTTAATAGATTGAAAACAATAGAAATAGCAAAACTTAAAGGATATGAAATTGACGGAGCAAAAATTCCATTAGATTTCTATAAGAAAGAACTTAATCTTGCCTTCTTCTCCATAACAAAACTGGGCTATGACTATAATTACTATAAAACAGGCAATAACTTATCAA
>JAIROC010000347.1 GCA_031257735.1 Bacteroidales bacterium
TTGAGTATGTTTGTGCTCCCGCAGTGTGGACATTTAATGGTTGTCGTATGTATCATTTTTACTATATTTTTGACCGCAAAGGTAATAATTTATTCTGATAATCTATGACACTACCAAAAATAAAAGATGAATGAAATATATACAACATGTAAATCGCTATTATACAAGGTAAAGCAAAGTGTAGTTCCTTTTAAATTTTACCCTCATAGAGCGACTTTGAATTACTATACGGGGTGTAAATTTGGATGTAAATATTGTTACGCATGGTTTAGTATGAAAAACTATAATATAGATTCTAAATGTTTTCCCGAAACATGCATTATAAAATCGAATGCAGTAGAGGTATTGAAAGAGGAACTTAATAAAAAAACTTGGCACAATTATCCAGGTATAATCCAATTTGGAAATCTACAAGATGTATACCAACCTATTGAAAATAAATTAAAATTTACTCGTACAATTTTAGAACTTCTTTACCAAAATCAAAAACCATGTGGAATTTTGACAAAATCAACTCTAATAAATAATGATATAGATTTGTTAAGTGAGATGGCTAAAAAAAACCTGGTTCAAGTAGATATGTCAATAGCGTGTTTAGATGAAAAGTTACAAAAAAGTATTGAACCTCATGCTCCAGTATATAGCGCAAGATTTAAGATATTAAAAAAAATGAGTGAGAGAGGAATATCCACTGGCATATTTATTGATCCTGCTTTACCTATATTTACCTTGGATGCTATTGATGACATTTTCAAAATGGGTAAAGAATGTGGAGTAAAATATATTTTTTTAGGAGGAATTCATATGCGTTATTGGAAATACAAAATTTTTCAAGAAGCAGTCAATAAAGTGTATCCTAACATTAATATTAGTAATTATATGGACTTTAAGCAACAAGTATGTTTAAATATAAATCATTATTACGAAATTATTAAGAAATCTTTTAGTTGTAGCATTAAGTATCAACTTCCATTTGCTTCTACAGACCCACAGTATACAACTTGTAATTTCAATTTTGGCTCATTTCATTTTAGGCATCCATTAATATATGATTACCTTGATTTTCTGATTAAATATCGAGGTAAATATGTACATTTAGAAGATCTAATATTATATTTAGGTGCACGATATGAAAAGACGTTTTATACTTCTCTTGATTGGTTTTGGAATAATAAGAAATTATTTGATAATATACAATTTTTAAATATAAATAGTGATGATGATCGTGGCGTGAAATATCGTTTAAATGATGATTATAAGCTAAATGAATATATTACTAAAATTAAATCTCCTTTTAAATTATAATTTATGGAAACAAAAAATATTTTTAATTTTTTAAATGAATTATCAAAAAATAATAACATAGAATGGATGCATAGGCACAAGAAAGAATTTGAAGTAGCGAAAAACGAATTCTCTCAGATTACTCAATCTTTAATTGATAAGTTAACATTGATAGATACTTCTTTATTAGGACTTGCAGCTAAAGATTGTATTTTTAGAATACAACGTGATATTCGTTTTAGTTTTGATAAACGTCCATATAAGGAGTATTTATCAGCTTATATTGTCGAAGGAGGAAAAAAGATAATGAAAGCTGGTTATTATTTTCAAATACAACCAGGCAAGCAAACATTAATTGCTGGAGGTATGCATGTTCCTCCTCAAGAGGCATTAAACTTATTAAGAAAGGAAATACTTAACAATGGAGAAGTACTAGAATCCATTTTAATTAGGAACGAATTTAAAGAAAATTTTTCAGCTTTAATAGGTGACAGTTTAAAAATGATGCCGAAAAATTTTCCATCTCAACACAAATATGAAAAATATATAAAAATGAAAAGTTATGATGTTA
Source organism: Bacteroidales bacterium (assembly GCA_031257735.1). GTDB lineage: Bacteria > Bacteroidota > Bacteroidia > Bacteroidales > WCHB1-69 > JAIROC01. The sequence continues at coordinate 1,856 of JAIROC010000347.1, forward strand.
TATATTATTATGAAGATGATTTTGCTCAAAATGCAGATATACTAATTAATGATATGTTTGATAAATTTAAATTAGTAAAACCATTGAATGATTTTTTAAATAATGCACTTATGAATTATGTTTTTGTGCCACCACTAAAAGAGAAAAATAAAGAAAAATAAAAAATAATTATTTAAAGTAAATGATATATGATTGATTACATAAATATGTTAGAAAAAATTCTGTTCGACAAGTATTACCATACGAATGGTAGTTTTAAAAGTAATGTTGATTTCAGTATATGGGCAGATTCAGCATATTTAATTCTATTAAATAAATTGAATCTTAAATCTGATGTTCAGCATATAGTTGAATATATTCTCAAGCGTCAAAATTCCAATAGTAGTTGGGGAATTATTTCAAAATCTAATTCTGAGCCGAGTTATAAAAACACTATAATTGCATATCATGCTATAAAAGATTACATAACAGAAGAGCAAAGCAATAAAATATGCTCATTTCTAAAAAATTATAGTGGTAACAAATGGATTGATCCATATACAGAAATGTTGATTTCTAATGGGAAAATTTATTATCCCCCAATATTTTTAAATAAACTGCCAAAATGGATAACTAAAGCATTTGGATATTTCCATATGATAATGCCTCATATTTTTAAATGGAGTATTTTTATATATCCTTCTGCATGGAGTAGACATGCATTTCCTCAACTTACAGCAATAGGTTATCTTTTGTCAAATCCAACTAAAAAAGAGAAAATAGAGTATTTAATTGATAAAATCATCTCAATGCAATTAAAAAACGGCAGTTGGTTTGATACTATTTTACCAACTATTGGTGCTATTTATGCTTTAGTATTGTATGGTATGAATGAGCAATCTCTTATTATTCAAGATGGATTAAGTTTTTTAAAACAAAGAAGAAGACCAGATTTTGGATTAAATAGATTCAATTTGTCCGTATGGAATACTTCTCTTTCTATAATTTCACTTTTGAATAGCAAAGATTCTAAATCTGGCAAATTTCAAAGATCAATTGATTTTTTATTGCGAACTCAAGATATAAGAGGAGGGTGGGCTTTTTCTGAATATAATATTGGATGTTGTGATAACGATGATACAGCTCTTGCAATTATTGCTTTATCATATGCAAAAAATGCAGGTTATGTTATTAATGATAGTGTAATACAAAAGGGAATAAGATATTTATTGAAACAGCAAAATAGAGATGGCGGATGGGGTGCTTTTGATCGTAATCAAAGTGTTAAAAAAGCTGGTTATTTACCTCCTTGGCATGTCGAATATGGTCATGAATTAAAAGATCCTAGCACTGCAGATGTTACAGGGCATGTTTTATTAGCATTGTCTCTTAATAATCAATATTGCAACGAAAAAATTGTTAATAGAGCAATAAACTTTTTGAAAAAAGATCAAACGTTAAGTGGATATTGGTATGGAAGATGGGGGTTGTGTTATATTTATGGAACTTCAAGAGCACTTATTGGTTTAACGGCAATAGGATGTAATGATATATTTGTTCAAAAAGGAGTAGATTGGCTCTTATCGTTCCAAAATGAAGACGGAGGATGGGGAGAAAATTATCTTAGCTATTTTGAAGCAACTCCTATTTATGGGAATAGTACTTTAGAACAAACATCATGGGCATTGTATGCTTTAATGAAAAAAAATAAAACAAAAACTCCAGTAATTCAAAAAGGTATAAATTTTATATTCAGAGAATTGGAATTAGGCCAACATAAAAATATGCATGGAACATATTCTTCTGCAGCTATCGAACCTGCAATTTATGAAATTTATAATGTGATTTTCCCATTACTCTGTATTAATGAATATTACAAATTAAATTAATAATATGTATATAACACGATATATAGTTGAACATTTCAATAATAGTACAAAAATGTTGATTAATACTTTAACAGGTTCAATATTACATCTTACAAATGATGATTATAAGTCATATAATATCTTAAAAACAAATATAGAATACGACTGCAATTTTAAAGCTAAATTAATAGCAGAGAATTTCCTTTTCAACAATGATGTTGATGAAAAAAATCTTATAAATGGAATTAAAAATAATATAGAAAAATATTCCATAGAAGAAGATTATACAGTTTATGTAATATATATAACTTACGATTGTAATATAAGATGTAACTATTGTTGTTACAATTATTTAAAGTTAAATACAGAAGTGATTTCCTGTAATTCAATGGATTCAATATTTTATGCTATACAAAAATTGCAAGAATATAGTAACCGAAAGAAATCTAGAATTTGCCTTTTTGGCGGAGAACCACTTATGAGAAAAAACATTAATATTATTAGTTCTTTTTTTGAAAAAATGCAAAAACATATACAAAAAGAGTCTTCTATAGGACGATTATGTGAACTTATGATATTCACTAATGCTGTCGAACTCCCTTTTTATACCGAACTGCTTTCTCAAAATAAGAGCATCATAAATAAAATATTAATAACCTTGTTAGGAAACAGACATGTAAATGACCAAAGAAGAAAACATTTTGACGGTTCTGGTACTTTTTATGAAGTTGTTGAAGGAATTGAAGTCGCTTTAAAAATAGGTATTCCTGTTTGGGCCGTTACTAATATAGATAAAAAGAATGTAGATGAAATTCCGAAGATAATAGATCTAGTAAAGCAAAGAGGTTGGAACAACAATGATTTCTTTTCAGGTTATTATGTAGGACGCATAAAATATTATAAGAATGTTGATAATACAACTATATCAGAAAGTGAATTATTACTTAAAGCATCTGAATTTGTAAAAAATGATGAAATAGCAGCTAAAGTTCTCAATTTCGGCGATATGAGAAATTTAAAATCTATTTTACATCTTGTAAATCAAGATGTAAAATATTATCAGAAATTTTATGCTTGTGCTTCGGGAAATTTGCAACAGTATTCATTCGGTTCTGATAATCTAATTTACACATGTTCTGGTGCAATGGGAATCAAAGAGTACAGTATAGGAGAATATTTTCCTTCATTTAGATTAAAGAAAAATAAGATACATTTCTGGACAGACCGTAATGTCTTGTCTATGAACAAATGTATGCAATGTAAATTTGCTTTTTTATGTGGGGGAGGATGTTATTATGCTGCGAAAGTACTAAATGGATCAATAATGAATCCATATTGTACAGATATAGAGAGCCTTTTGCATATATACATTGATTGTAAGCAACAAGGCATCAATATTAATTATAAAGATCTTTTACGCGATTAATTTAAAAATATATTCATATGTTGTTGACTAAATATTATTTAATTCATAATAACAAAACAAATTGTTATTTGATAAATGTACTCTCTTGTACAGTTTTGTCAATTGATCAATCATTTTTATCGGAGTTTAGAAAGATAGAAAATGGATTTTTTACTGATATTAATCCAGATGTTCTCAAGGTACTGATAAACAATAAATTTGTATATGAGTCGATGGATGAAGAGAAAGATTTAATAAGTAATGCGTATAAAAAATATTTGATGATTCAAGACAATATGCCTCTTACAAATTTTATATTTTTAACGTATGATTGTAACCTTCGATGTAGCTATTGCTGTTATCGTTATCTAAATCGTTTAACTCCAGTTATGAATAAAGATTATTTGGATAATTTATTTGGGACAATGAAAAGTATTCAAGATAGGAAGAAAAAGAAAAATATAAAAATCGTTCTATCTGGCGGAGAACCATTTCTTATAGAAAATCAAAATTCACTGGAATATTATTTTAAAAAATTGGATGAATTTATTAAGGAAGAACGAGATAAAGGCTGTAAAATAACTTCTTCAATATTTACAAATGCCACGAATATTGTTGTTTTTGAGAATTTTATAAAAGACAGGAAAAATCTTATTGATTTGGTGTATGTGACATTAAATGGGACTAAAGATATCCATGATAAGGATAGAAAGAAAAAAAATGGGATTGAAGGCAGTTATGATGATACAATTGCAGGAGTTAATAAATTGTTAGAATTGAGAATCCCAACTTGGATTGTTGCTAATGTTAGCAACGAGACTATTTATAAATTACCCATGTTATCACAATTGGTAAAAGAGAAAGGATGGAAAGAAGATAAATGTTTTGGAGGAATATATATTAGTCGTATTAAAGATCATAAGAAAAAAGACAAGAAAGCTATCAGTGAGTTGGATATGATACAAATCATTATTAAAATGGTGCGGGAAAATAAAATTAATATCACAGATTTTAATTTTGGTGATTTGCGATTATTAAAAGTCATGATTGATTTTGTGCAAAATTCTAAACTATCTGATATAGAGAGGCAATATTCTTATCAGTTTAGTGGATGTAATAATCGATCAAACCAATATTCATTTTCTGTTGATGGGAAAATTTATCCTTGTGCTCCTTCAATGGGAATTTCTGAATATGCTACAGGTGAATTTTTTCCTAAAATAGATATTTCAAAACTAGATCAATGCAATTGGCTTGATCAATCTTTAAATAACATTCCTAAATGTAACAGTTGTAAAGTCGTTTTTTTATGTGGTGGTGGGTGCGCTTTTGAAGCGATTGAAAAAAATAAAGATGTAAAAGACAGAATATGCGTTAATGCCGATAAAATTTTAGAAATTTTTTTAGATGCAATGGATGAGAATATAAAAATAATTCATAATGATGTATTATATAAATAAAATGAAACTTACAAATTATTATATTAAGTACAAGTCTTCACATAATAACAAATACTTGGTTAATACATTGACAGGGAAAATCAATGTAATTCAAGATAATCTATATGAAGATTTCACACGAATTGAAAATGGAGAACTAAATATTCACAATAAAAGTTTAGACTTTTTCATACAGAATCAATATTTGTGTAATGACAGGGACGAATTTAATTTAATAAACTTCGCTTTTGAAAAATTTCAAAAACATATACAAAAACATCTTGCAATATTCTTGTATATCACATACGATTGTAATTTAATGTGTACTTATTGCAACTACAAATATATTGACGAAGGTAAGAATACTATGTCAGAAATAAAAATAGACTATGCATTTGAAGCAATTGCCAAATTAATAAAGGATTCTGAACAAGAAGAAATTACATTCATTCTTTTTGGTGGAGAACCGTTTCTTAATAAGAATAAAGAAATTTTATTTTCGTTTTTAGACAAATATAGTCGGTTCAAACTTCAAAATTCTTCAAAAAAACATAAATTAATTACATTTACAAATGGAATCGAAATACCATTATTTATCACGAAACATATTGATTATCTGAGAATCTTTGATTCTATATATATTACATTAGGAGGGTCTAAACTATCACACAATAGAGCGAGAATATTTCCGAATAATAAAGGGAGTTATGATTTTGTAATTAATGGTGTCAATAAACTTCTGACTGAGAATATACCTGTTTGGTTAGTCTTTAATTCTTCTAAAAGCAATGTTAACGAGCTTGCGGATATAAATTCTTTGATAAAATTAAACAAATGGGACCAATGTTGTAGTTTTTTAGGTTGCTGTGTCAGTAGAATAAAAAGTAGGGGAATGATAGGAATAATTGAAACCTACACCGAACAAGAGTTAATATACGATGTCTCTAGGCTTATAGAAGAAAAACAGATAGACCAATCTTTATTTAATTTTGAAGATATGAGAATATTGAAAAATATAGAACGATTATTTCTTTTACCTGATGAAAATAAAGATTTTCATCAATTTTATGGCTGTGGAAATCGAATAAATCAGTATTCATTCACACCAGATGGAAAAATATATCCTTGTTCTCCTTCTGCGGGTAAAGAAAAATATTTTATTGGAGAATTTTATCCTTCATTCTCAATAAAGAATGAACATGGACATCTTTGGACATATAATAATGTTTTTCATTTAGAGAAATGTAAAACATGCAGTATGGCATTTTTATGTGCAGGTGGATGTCAGTATTCTGCACGTGAAAAAATGCACAATGAAAAAAAAGAAAATTATATTCCTGATTGTATGGATGCAGTTCAAATAGTTTATGCATATATTGAAGCCGTAGAAAAAAATATAAATATTACAAATTCTGAAACAATATACGAAAGATTATAGATTATGTACTTCACTAAATACTTTTTTTTACATGAATTGGATAAGGAATATTATATTCTTATAAATACTTTATCAAGGGAATCTCTACTCTTAAATCATGAACAATTTGAAATGATATTTGAAACGATAGTAGATGTTGACAAACTTCCCCAAAATCTGTATGTTTGTTTAAAAGAAAAACATTTTATTTATTCAGATATAGATAAAGAATTTCAATTAGAAAATGATATAAGACAAAGAGCTAATAGTGAAATTTTTAGTCTTCCACTAATTTTTGGTATTTGTCTCACTTATAATTGTAACTCTAAATGCATATATTGTTATGAAAATGACGTCAATAGAGACACAAAGGTGCTTTCAGAAAAAGATATTAAAATGATTTTCCATACTATAGAAACAATCATAGAAAATAATTTACAGCGAAAAATTCATATTTTTTTAGAAGGAGGAGAACCATTTATGCTTGGTGTTAAAAATGAATTATCATTTATTTTCGACAGTATAAGAGAATTGAAAAGACGAAAAAAAAATGTAACTTTTTTTTCCTTTACTAATGGTCAAACAACATTAGAATATTTTAATCTTATAGAGCAAAATAAAGATATTATAGATGATTTTCTAGTCACCATAATCGGGGATAAAATTTTACATAATTATTATCGTCCTTCAACTATTAATAAGGACAGCTATTACTGTGTTGTTAATACCGTTGACAGATTAGTTCGTTCAGGAGTTAATGTAAAAATAGTGTTGAACATTGATAGGAATAATATTCATGGAGTTTCTCATATTAAGGAACTTATAAAACAAAAAGAATGGGATTCTTATCCAAATTTTCACAATATACACATGAGTCGTATTCGTTATTTTCGGACAAATAATAGAGATATAGATGAATCCGATGTCATATGTTCTTTGGATAAAAATATTTTGAACGACCAATTCATTGATTGGAGCGATTTTAAACTTTATAAAAATGCAAAAGATTGTGTATCTCCATTAACTGCCTCATTCCATTGTAGATATAGCTGTACTGCTAATGAATTTCGACAATTTTTATTTGGACCGTGTGGATATATATATTCTTGCACTAAAGTAACAGGAAAACCCCAGTATGCAATAGGCCGTTATACACCTAAATTGATATTCTATCAAAATAATATCGAAATATGGAAACGATATAATATTGAAAATATTGAAAAATGCAAAAAATGTAAATTCATATTTTTGTGTGGTGGAGGTTGTTTCTTAGAAACTGAATATGACTTAGCCGGAAATTATATTCCTAAATGCCCGAATGTTGAAAAAATGTTAAATATTATATGTAATAATTTAAAAAAGTAGCAATGAAATATCATTTATCAAAGTACGCTCAATTTGTAAATTTAGGAGAAGACAATAGTTTTTTACTTAGTCTCTTCAATGGAGCAAAAGTCAAAATGCATCCTTTAGTATATAATAATATCTTGAAAGGACAATACGATAACACTATTACAAAAGAATGTTTGGATAAAAATTTATTGTTCGCTTCTCTATTTGGAGAAAATGAATTTGTCAATAAAGCAATAGATGAAGCTGAAAGAAGTCTAAATAATAAAGCAATATTGTATGGTGTCTGCCTTTCTTATCAATGTAATTTAGCATGTGGATATTGCTATGAAAAATATATTCACTCAAATAAAAAAGTTTTGAATGAATCTGATATTGACAATATTATTAATATTATAAAGGAGTTACAAACCAACCATGTATCTAAAGAAGTTGTCGTCGTTTTATTTGGGGGAGAACCTTTCATGAAAACAAATTCATTAATATTACCTTATTTCTTTTATAAAATGAGATCATTGATGAATTATTTTGCAACAAAAGGAATAAGTGGCAAAATTACTGTATTTTCAAATGGACTTGATATGCTTCTGTTTAAAACATTAATTGAGGATACAAAAAATGATGTTGATTCATATATGTTAACACTAAATGGCATACAAGGTTATCATAATAAATATCGGCCATCATTAAATGGAGAAAATAGTTTTCAAAAAACACTTGAATCAATTGATTTTTTATTAAAAAATAAAATAAAAGTTAATGTAAGAATGGATTTAGATAAAGACAATATGACTAATTTAACGGAAGTAGCGATGTTGATTAAGGAAAAAAGGTGGCATTTAGACCCTATTTTTAGATATTATATATCTCCTATTCGTTGGTTGCAGAACAAAGAAAAAATGTTATCAGAAATTGAAATACTGGAATATTTTATCTCAGAAGATATTCGACAATCAGGATTATTAAAAGAGGTTTTTTCACTTGGGGCTTTAAGAGTATTACACAATATTGTCAGGTTATTCTCACATAGCGAAATGGTTCCAACTTTTATTCCAGCTTTATATCATTGCGAATCTGTACGAGGGCAACAGTATGTATTAGGTAGTGATGGATATATTTATAGATGTCTTGTTTCTATTGGTAAAAAAGAGGATGCGTTTGGACGCTATTTTCCTTTATTGGATTTTGATAAACGTAAAGACAACATGTGGCGACTTAGAAAAGTAATTAATATTCAAGAATGTTTAGAATGTAAATATGCATTTATTTGTGGTGGTGGATGTGCTTATTCAGCATTAAAAAGAAAAGGTTCACTAATGCTTCCAAATTGTATTGACATAAAGCAAATATTTGATAAATATATTGATAGTTTAAAAAGAGGAATAAATATAAATAGCTATGGATTTTATTATGAATGATAAAGATGTAAGAGTTTTGTTAATTAACCCTCCTATTATAACTCCCATGGCTACTCCTAGTGAAAAAGGTCCGTTTAGTGACATAGGAGAGAACCTTGGGTTAGGAATTCTTAGCTCTAGTTTGAATAGATATAATATTCCTAACGATATAATAGATTTTTGCTTGGAAAATAAAACTTTAGCAGAAATGTACACAATAATAGAAAAGGGTAAGTATAAAATTGTTGGTATTTCTATGCCCTCTATTGCTGCATTTTCTAAAGCAATTGAAATTGCGACTTATATAAATGGTTGTTTTCCCGCAATTCATATAACATGTGGCGGACACTATGCTACAATAGATTACAAACGCATATTGTTGTATAAATGTTTTAATTCCACTATATTAGAAGATGGCGAAGATACGATTGTAGAATTGGCGATACGTATACATGAAAATTGGCATAATATATTAGGTATAGCTTATAGTATAAATGATAAGATAATCAGAAATGAATTGAGATTATATAATGAAATAATGGATTCTATACCATTTCCTAATAGAAGTAAGCTCCCATATGTATTAGCACAAGGTGGTTTTGCCGCATTAAGTACTAGTAGAGGTTGTTATGGTCATTGTGCATTTTGTTCTTCCGCAAGTTATGCCAATACTTTTGGATCACACACATGGAGATATCGTTCTGCTCAAAATGTTATAGATGAGATAAAATTATTATACAATAACTATGGTGTTTCTGATTTCATTGTTATTGATGATTGTTTCATCGGTAGACAGGAAATAGGTAAACAAAGAGCTATTGATATTGCACAATCTATTATACAAATGAATATTGATGTAAGGTATTTAATCATGTGTAAGCCAGAGGAAGTTAACGAAGTAATTTTTACTCAATTATATAAATCAGGTTTGATGGCTGTTTCTGTTGGCATTGAATCAGGAAATCAAGATGTTTTAAATAGATTGAATAGAAAAACAACTATTGCTGATTGCAAATATGCAATTTCTGTCTTAAAGCGAATAGGAATTCAACTATTTATAGGACTTATACCATTTGATCCATATTCTAAATTTTCAGAAATAAATGACACTATTCAATTTCTATATGATCTGGGGGAATTAAATATTTCATTTTTCAGAAAACGAATGATGATTATGCCTAATTCATTTTTTTACAAACAATTAATAAAATGTAATAATCTTGACCAAAAAGGAAATTATTTAATCTTCAATGAAGATGTTGAAATGCTTGCATGTGTTTTAGAATCATCTTCAAAAGAATATGGTTCACTGTTAAATAATCTTTTATATGTGATTAAATGGCAAATATGTATCGAAAGATCAGAGGAAATGTTATCTCTTTTAAAAATTAAAATTCAGAAGATTAATCAAATTGTGAATTTTGAAAGCTATAATATTTTGCACGATGTAATAATGTCTATTAAAATAGAAAATTGTGATACAAATGAATTGATAATAGCAACAGAAGAAAAAATAAGAAAACTATATTTTAACATTTTAAATATATATAAAAATGAATATTGAGATTAAAAACATTAGCGAAAATGAGTATTTATCATTGGTAGATTTTCGTATAGAGGAGGCCATAAATCAATTGCATGATTGTCCTCATCTATACGAAATAGCAAAATATCATTTTCATAATAAAGGAAGTCGACTTATGCCAAAAGTTGGGCTACAAATATCTAAAATATTTAATACAGATTTATATATATCTGTATCATTAGCGACGTGTATTGAACTATTTCATAATTTTACTTTAATACATGATGATATTATTGATGAAGATGAATTACGAAGAAATCGGATAAGTTCTTGGAAAGAATTTGGAATCCCTTTAGCTTTAGTAGCTGGTAATAGTATAAAATCACTTTCATATAGTTTAATGTCCGAGGTATTCAATAATACTTCTTTATCACAATTAAAAATTAAGAGGGCAATACATTATTATATTAATTATACCCACACTGTTTATGAAGGAGAATGTTTGGATATTATATTTGAAAATCAAAACAATATTTCTATAGATGAATATATAAATATGATCCAAAAAAAAAGTGGTAGTACGTTAGGTTGTATCTGCTTTTTAATTGCATATATGTCTACGGATAAAGTAGAATTACATAAATTATGTGAAGATTTAGGTGTAACAATAGGAACTTGTCTCCAAATAATTAATGACTTAAATAGTTATGTCAAAAGTAATAATTTATGCAGCGATTTTACCAAAAGGAAAAAAACATTACCATTGATATACTTTCTTAATAAAATTCCTGATTTATTTGAAGATAGTAAAATATATGAAATGATAAATATTAAACAAAAAATGGAGACTTTTGGTGTCTTTGAGAAAGTTAGAAAAAAAGCAATTGAATATCAAGAAAAAGCAATTGAAATTCTTCATGATATAAAAAATAATTTAAATGAAGACGTAACTGAATTTTCATATGAAATTACTAATAATTTTCATCTATAATTACAGTATTTCATAGAATTTCTGCTATCAGTATATTTGGATTATTTCAATTCAACAATTGCAATTTATCCCAAAATGTCCATTCGCATTAATTCATCAAAAATCAACCGATTTTCGACGAATTAATGCAACGTATATTGTGTATAATCAAACTATTACAATGACAATTTTCTAATGGCGTCCATTAGAATACATACTGTTTATTAAGGAGTTAGGTTCTAATGGACAATTTGGGTTTATTTACAAATCATCATACAATGAATGCTAAAAATATATTTACAATATTTCTTTTGAGTGTTTTTTCCCTTTGCCTATATGCGCAGGAAAACCGGACAACCGGTTCAATACGTGGAATCGTTACCGATGCTGCATCGGGACAAATGTTACCAAACGTTACAGTAGTGATTCAGGATTCCAATCCTGTAATCGGAACAACTACAGGTGATGACGGATATTTCCGGTTGGATAATCTTCCGATAGGACGTTATACCGTTCTTGCTTCGTTTATCAGTTATGAACCTGCTATTTTTCGAGAGATACTTGTTTCTTCCGTCAAGGATGTCTTTCTCGAAATTTCGTTAAAAGAGCAGGTAACCGAACTGGGCGAAGTAGTCATTCGCCCCAAAATCAACAAAGAAGAGCCTTTGAACAGAATGTCGACAACAAGCGCACGAATGCTCAGTGTGGAAGAGGCGAGCCGTTATGCGGGAGGATTTGACGATCCGGCGCGACTTGTTTCCGCCTTTGCGGGCATCGTCGGAAGCATGAACAGTAACGGTATTGCTATCCGTGGCAACTCGCCGCAGTCGTTACAATGGCGTATTGAAGGAGTGGAAGCGCCCAATCCGACGCATTTTTCCGATATTACAGGCGTGGATGGCGGAATACTTACGGCTTTGAGTTCGCAGGTGTTGGGCAACTCCGACTTTTTCACCGGCGCATTTCCCGCCGAATATGGCAATGCACTGTCGGGCGTGTTCGACATGCAGTTGCGTAACGGCAACAACTGGAATTATGAACATACGGCGCAGCTGGGAGTGTTGGGCGTAGAATTTTCCTCAGAAGGTCCGTTCCGCAAAAACGGACAGGCTTCCTATCTGTTCAACTATCGCTATTCGTCGATGGCGCTTGCTGATGACCTTTTCTCCGGTCTGACAGGCGATGCATTTGGCATGCGCTATCAGGATTTATCTTTTAAAATAAATATTCCCACGAAACGCTTCGGTATATTTTCGCTTTGGGGTATAGGTATAATCGACCATTTCATACAGCCCGTTCCGAAAGATACGGCAGAATGGAATAATGGCTCATTTGAGGGCATGGGTGATTTCAGGCAAACCAAGGCAATGGGCGGAATAGGACATAAAATTTTCCTCGATAACAATATGTATCTTAAAACCTCGCTGGCTACAAGTTACACGCGGAATCAAACCGTGCTGGAACATACATACACGGACTGGTCAACATTCCGCGTTACCGACATGAAAGGCTCCAACACAAATGTGATTTTCGACATGTACCTGAACCGGAAATTCAGTGCAATGCACGTTAACCGAACAGGTATCAACGTGAAAGGACTGTTTTATGATATGGACTACAATGCAAACCAAGACATAAACGAATATCCTCCGCAGCCGATGGTTAATTTTACTCAAAGCGCCGGACATTCCGTGCTACTGTCGGCATACAGCCAGTCGTCTGTAAGATTTGGTAAAAAGGTTACCGTTAATGCCGGTATTCATTCGATGTATTTTGCTCTCAATAAAAAATGGACACTCGAACCGCGCATCGGCGTCAAATGGCAGACGTTGTCCCGACATGCTCTCGGTCTGGCATACGGATTGCATAGCCGACACGAAAATTTGGATTATTATTTTGTGCAAACCGGCGATCGGCAGTTCAACAAAGATTTGAATTTTTCCCGGGCGCATCATCTTGTCCTCTCGTACGACTGGTCGGCATCCGAAAACATGCACTTGAAAATAGAGCCTTATTACCAGTATCTTTACGACATTCCGGTTGCCAAAGACAGCCTTTTATCCATGATTAACTATCAAAATTTTTACATCCTCATTCCGCTGACAAACGATGGAGCGGGACGGAATTATGGCGTGGATTTTACGCTGGAACGCTACTTGCATAACGGATATTACTGGCTATTGACCGCATCATTTTTTGAATCGCTCTACAAGGGAGGCGATGGCGTTTGGCGCGACACACGGCTGAATCGCAATTTCCTCATCAACGTCCTGGGCGGAAAAGAATGGAAACTGGGTCGTCAAAAACAAAATATTCTTGGAGTAAATCTTCGTATGTCCTTACAGGGCGGCGACCGTTATATTCCTATAGACGAGGAAGCGTCGAAGATATCGCAAAGTCTGGTTTATGACAATTCGCGTGCATATCAGGCGCAATTGTCCCCTGCATTTATCAGCCATTTCACACTCAGCTATAAAATCAATAAAAAATCGTTGGCTCACGAATTTGCTGTAAAAATAATCAATGCTAATGGTTATAAGGAATTTAGCGGCTACTATTATGATTACCGTACTAATGAACCAGTCATGTACAAATCCGCTATCGTGATACCAAATATTTATTATAGAGTGGAATTTTGACTTTCCGACAGACTACAATCTGTTATGGGATTGTGGTCGTAAGTATGTGGACATTATATATATAATAGAACTTAAACATGGACATGTTCTGGGGTGGTAAACTTTGTCCAAATGTAGTATTAGACAAAAAAGCAACATATAACCGATACGTATCAACTCATAGTAAACTATCTTACAATGAATCATCAGTCGGATTCGAAAATAGTAGTTGCGATGGCTGACAATGTGATTTCACTCTTTAATTTTTGAAAAAAAAGAAATCTTTCTCTTGCAGATGTTCCACTTAATAAAAGTGATTGACATGTCATATCTTCGATCAATTTGTTTATTTCCGAATAAAAACACGAGTCAGACGTGAAAACACTGTTAATTGCATGAAGTTTAATTGATATCATATTAACTCTGTCACGCCTGATAATCATATAATTGTTCGAGAAATCAATCGGACTTAGATACATACGAAAAGAAACCGGTTTTCCTATATATTTTTTCTCTCCTTTTTCAGTACAGCTTTCAATATTTTTTAAAAGATCAATCAATTGATTAACAATAATATTAATGGTATCTTTATTTTCGAAACAATTCAAATCGGAATAATAATGTAATAAATACAAAAAAGGTCGTATTGTTTTTGTTGTCCATATTTCAGAAGAAGGTATTTGCAGATAAGCTTCTGTAATTTTTTTGTAAAAACCCGAAACTCGTTCCAAATTAAGTGTTTCAACAAATTTATCGTAAGTTAACTGAAAATTATTGAAGCTCTTAAACCATGTATAAATTTTGAAAAGAATTAATTCCAAATAAGGGTAAAAATGTACAGTCGCAATATCTTGAGACATGATAATAATTTCTTTATTTCCTCCCGATTTAACCATATTTTCCAGCAAAGATGCGAAATCTTCAATGTATTTGTAATAATTATCAATATTGTTCGTGTACAGTGGAGAATATTTGAGCATAATATCATTTGGCGAATAATTGAGTATAGCGTCCATGGAAATATTGAAATGAATGCACAGTTTGGATAATTCGGTAATCGTAAGTTCTGTTTCTCCACGAATTCTTCGATAAACAGAATCTGTCCCAATGTTTAAAATTTCACCTATAATATCAGCTAATCTCAGATTCGCTGGCAATCTTTGTTTGATTATCTCAAAAAGTATCTTTTGAATTTCCATAAACTATAAACCATCTATTGACAAATATTTTTCGCAAAAGTAGATAAAATCTTTAATATCCCAACACATACACGTAAATATTTTTTTCACTGATGTCTATCAGATTCATCTATTGTATATTGTATATTGTCTGGAAATTATTGAGATTTCCTATTCTTTCTTCCTCAAATGCTGCAACTCCGGGTCATCTTCAATCCGTTTCAACTCATCAGCGACAATCTGTTTCACGTCCGTTTTGATTTGATTGTAATTCGCATCAATCTGTTCCTGCATCCTGTCTGTGCCGTTTTCGTCGCAGAAATCCACGATTTGAGGGATTTTCCTGTATGCTTTTGTCTCGCGTGTGACGGCGGCGTTATCTACCACGATTTCGGCATGAAAGATTTTTTGTTCGATGCGTTCGTCGAAGTTGTCGGATACTGAACCGACAAACATGCCCTGCGTCAGGTTGGATATTTTGGACGCCGGAATCAGGGAATCCAGCTGCGTGGAGATAGAAGTGGATTTATCCTGCCTGTTTATCGTCATGGATTGGCGTTTTTGAAGCACTTTTCCGAAGCGTTCGGAAAGGTTTTTAGCAGATTCGCCGACTACCTGACCGGAAAAGATATTCCCCACCGTATTCATCACGACGGCGGCTTCCTTATCGCCATAATCCCGTTTTAACTGCGAAAAATCCTGAAAACCCAAACACACAGCCACTTTATTGCTTCGGGCAGTGGCTATCAGATTGTCAAGACCACGAAAATAGATTGTCGGCAATTCGTCGATAATCACCGAAGATTTTAGTTGTCCCTTTTTGTTGATTAACTTCACGATACGGGAGTTATACAATCCCAAAGCTGCCGAATAGATATTTTGCCGGTCGGGATTGTTGCCGACGCAGAGAATTTTCGGCTCGGCGGGATTGTTGATGTCAAGTGTAAAATCGTTTCCGGTCATCACCCAATAGAGTTGCGGGCTTATCATTCTGGATAACGGGATTTTAGCCGATGCAATCT
>JAIROC010000395.1 GCA_031257735.1 Bacteroidales bacterium
TCGGTTCGTCATTGCGAACGCAGTGAAGCAATCCAGAATTTCTGGATTGCTTCACTGCGTTCGCAATGACGGAGATACGCTATTTTTTGATGATATAATAGTTTTCGGGCAGACACTATTTAACAAAACCTGTAATATCCTGTCGAATTTTGTAAGTTGAAAATTCAGGAAAGAATTTTTGATAATTCAACTGCATAATGAAGTTTGACAAATCGCTGTCGTGTGTATCCAAAACAGTGATTTTCTTTGCTTTTTTACCGAATTTCTGGATTAAATTCTTTTTTAGCCATTCGATAATATCAGGGTACATTTCTATTTCATTGCTGTACATAATCTAATCTTTTATAACAATACAAGCACTTACAAATTTGTTTGAAACTGTCAAAATGTTGTCCATTAATTTCGGGCGGCAATTTTTCGTGTGTTTCACACTCGTGTGGCTGTTTAGTTTTTAATCGGGTTATTGTTCCGTCGCACAAACTTTGCCCGTTGTCAAAATTCGTTCTATTATACTCCGCAAGTTCGTCTAACGCTTCGTTTTTATGCGTAATGTAAAAGCCAATGCTTTGAAAATCTTCGGCAAAAATTTTAAGTTGGTGTTCTTTTGCCCAACTTGTGCCGTTTCCGCCTCTGATATTCGGGTGTCCCCAACCTATGTATTGCATTGGCACATTTAGAGATTGCAACAATTCACAAAGTTGCGTTGGCAAATACCAATTTCGATTTGATATTTCAATATAAACGCGATTTTTGCCTGTTCGGTCGTTGTTTATATTCCTTTTGCATTAATATACTCCGACAAATCTTTCATATATTGATTATCCCTATCCAAAATCCAAATCGTCTCATCACATTTTTCGCAGAGATATACAACAAAGTGTAAGATACCTCTGTCAGATTCACATTCTTCTGTTGTATGAAATTGCATGTATTCATTACATTTTGTACATAAATGCAAAATTTGTTTTAAATCAAAATCACCGTCCTTTGTATTCATACCCTTTACTTGTTAATTTGAATAAACCTGAAAATTTCCCTTTTGTTTCAAACAATTCTTTGTTATATTGTCCACCATAACCAACTAAATCGAAATAGATACACTTTCTCAATATCTGTCTATAATTTTTCATTGAATAATTAAGTTTTTGATTTTCTATAATTTTCAACACATAGTCCCCAATTGCTTGTAATGAAACATATTCATTCTGTCCTTTTGATAATTGCTTTATTGCTTCAATTATAAGTTGTTTCATTGTAGGAATTGTCCCGGGTAATTCTTCTTCTTTTTTCTTTATTACTAAAATTTCTTTTTTTACTTTTTTGTCTTCTAATGCTTTTGTTTCATTTTTTTCAATTGCTTTGTAAATCCACGAATATCGCATTAAATACTCTTCATCAGGTGTAAAAATAGTATCCGTAAATTTGACGGAATTATAAATTGCTTCTAATTGTGAAAAATATTGAGGTTTATCTTCTTTGATAATTGTATTGACTTCAAAATTTGTGGTCAAGCCACCACCAGTTAAGTTTGTACTCCCAATTATTGAGGTTTTTTCCTTTTGGTTAGAGAACAAATAGATTTTAGGATGGAAAACAATATTTGTTTTATTGTTTTGCTTATCCCCATAGCAATAAAAACCTAAATTCGGAAAATCTTTTTTGAGATTTAAAATGTATTGAATTGATTTTGGGTCTGTTGTCTTGAAGTCAAGTCCTGTAATAATTTCAATTTTCCCATTATTTTGCAAACAAGATTTCATTGAGTTTTCAATAACCTTAATGCCTGTAACTTTCATAAATGCAACAGCAATTCTCACTTCACTCGCTTGTTGCAGTTCAAAATTAATCAAGTTACCAATTGGATAATTAATATTTGACAAAACTTGTAATTTCATGCTGCGTTATTTTTAAAATAATATTCTACTGTTCTTTGCAGGTCATCTTTTGTTTGATTTATACTTCTATATCTTTTGTGGTCTTCGCAATGAGTTGGTACCGTTCCAATTCTACTGAGCGTTTGTTCTATTGCATAAGTTGGAATAATACCTTCATTATTGTAGCTCAAAAGAATACACTGTGATTTTGTCGAATTTAATATCAAATCTTCTAAAGCGTTAAGCGCTTTGTTTTTTGAAGCATAGTCTGATTTTTGGTGGTCATACTTTCGCATGCCTGTTTCACCATATATTTCAGGTTCTTTATCGAACCACCCTTCAGCAATCAATTCCAACAAAAAGTAATTTGAAGCATACTGTCTTGAATTATAAGGCGGGTCTAAATACAGAATATCCGGTGTGATTTTTTTTACTAATTCGTTTGCATCTTGTTTGTATGCCTTATTGTGATTTTTGCTTTCTATTATTGCAACCTGTTCCAATACAAGCGGATTTAACGCTCTCTTGTCCCATCTTTTCAAATATGCGGCATAAGTACCTGAAACATTACTAATCAAATTAATGCCTCGCATTAGTGAAGTAATTAAATAATAATATTCCAATTCATTAATTATTTCTGCATTTTTCCATTCATTAAACAAAGTCCTGTTTGTATCTACTTTTAAGGCATTATCATCTGTAAAATACATTCTTCCACCATTAGGGCAGTAATTCTTGTAAATGAATCCTTCTTGATAGTTTTTATTTGAATTTAAGTAATCAAAAATTCCCTGATTATCGCTTGTGCATAATTCTCTTTTTAACTTCTTAAAACTTGGTTGTTCATTAAGTTCAATAAATGTTTTTGAAAGAGCATACGAAAATTCAAGCGTATCATTTGCAACGACAGTGTAACCTAATTGTTTAAAATGCCTTCCCACAGAACAAGTACCTGAAAATAAATCCACGAAATTAGAAGTTCCATTAATACCGGTGTTTTTTACAACTCGTTCAATGAAAGGCAACAACTTTGTTTTATTTCCGTAATACCTCATTTTGTACTATAATTATTTAGATTGCAAAGGTACTCTTTTTTTATGAACAACAGGGTTGTCGTCGTAGTTATACGCAATAATATCACTATCGTTGGAATCTAACGACAACTTCTTGGTCTTATAGCATTGGAACTTACTCTTGCTCGACTGTTGTATGTATTCTAAAATTCTGCCCATATACAAAAAATCGGGCAAAGATACAACTTTTTTCGTAAATCAATTAAAAACCGCATATAAAACGAACAAAGAATAACATACAAATATAAAAAACCTTTACAAGTCCGTGAAATCTTTCGCCCCTTTGGTCGAGAGCGCAAATCTTTTTTTGATTGTTTCAATCATGACAATATCCTTTTTAAAAAAACACAAAAGTACGCCTTGTCGAAATATCTGTCAATCCTAATTTGTGGGAATTTTTGAGGCGGGAAATACTATGAATGGGATATATGAGGCATCATAATCGTTAACAACTCTTTTGGGACAAAATTTGTCAGTTCAAAAAAAGTCATTATCTTTGCTGAAATAAAAAATGATTGTAATGGAAACTTTTGGTGAATACATCAGGCAGTTACGAATAAATGCGGGTTTGCCTATACGGGCAATAGCCGCACAGTTGGATATAGATTCCTCTCTTTTGGGCAGAATTGAACGGAATGAACGGCAGGCAAACAGGGATATTATTGCAGGAATTGCAAAAATCTTTAATCAGGATGAGCAGGACTTGTTTCATCAGTTTTTAAGCGACCAGATTGCATACAAAATTCTTGATGAAGATGCAGATATTGGAGTGCTGAGAGTGGCAGAGCAGAAAGTTGAATACTTAAAATCGAAAGCGAAATAGATTATGGCAAACGAACAGTACAGCGAACAGTTAGTAGAGTTCGAAATGAAAGTCAAAAAAGGCGCAAATGATTTCGGTTTTGTATTTCCGCAGGGCGACATTCAGGG
>JAIROC010000455.1 GCA_031257735.1 Bacteroidales bacterium
CTTTTATAAAAGAGGAAAAATCTTTTTCTTGTACTGCTTTACTTGAATATGTATATGTTCAAAAAAATACTACACATACTTATACTTTACATAGATAAAGCAATGACGAATAAAAAATATTTTATCAACATTATTGTTCTGTTGAAAGAAATGGATACGAAATATAAAGAAATAGATACGATTTTGAAAAAAATGAATACGAAATTGAAAGAAATAGAGACGATCTTGAAAGAAATGAATACGAAATATAAAGAAATAGATACGATCTTGAAAGAAATGGATACGAAATATAAAGAAATGGATACGAAATATAAAAAAATAGAGACGATCTTGAAAGAAATGAATACGAAATATAAAGAAATGGATACGAAATAGAAAGAAATAGATACGATCTTGAAAGAAATGGATACAAAGTTAAAAGAAATGAAGACAAAATCACCAAATTTTTACACGAGGTTACTTATACTTCGTACAAAATTATTAAAACATAGTACAATAAATAATCTAATATAAAAAAAAATAATTAGTGTCTGTCTATAAAGTCGACATAACGTCGTCATTGCGGGTCAAGCCCGCAATGATGACGTTGATGGTTGACGATAATAGCGTTGATGATTTGATTGTGTTTCTTTGTTATCTTATTCTGTTCATTCTGATTCAGACAATAGAGCAGACATTACGTCGAGCAAGGATTATCTTCGTACTTCTTTAGTATATTTTTTTAGGGTATCACATTATATTTTTGTATACCTTTGCGCTCTTAAATAAAATAATCAAAACATGACGCAAGAAGAGAAAAAATCATACGCGCTTGGCATAGCAGTTGGCATTAATTATCAACAAATGGGTATCAAAGTAGATGTTACGGCATTTAGTAATGGATTTTCAGACGCTATTAGCGGGAAAAAACCTGAACTTTCCGAGAAAGAACTTGAACAGGCATTAAGCAGTCTGCAAGATGATATTGAAAAGGAAAATAAATCCTTCATAGCACAAGAAAAAGAAAAAGGACGCAAGTTTTTAGAGGAAAATAAACAAAAACATGGCGTAACAGAAACACCAAGCGGATTGCAATACAAAATAATAAGAGAAAGTATTGGCAAAAAACCCCTTCAAACAGATACAGTAGAAGTTCATTATCATGGAAAGTTATTGGATGGAACTGTTTTTGATTCTTCTGTAGCACGTGGAGAGAAAATACAGTTTCCCTTAAATCAAGTCATTCCCGGTTGGACGGAAGGACTTCAACTGATGAGCGAAGGTTCTAAATTTGAATTTTATATTCCCTCTCATCTTGCTTACGGAGATAAAGGAGCTGGCGATATTATCAAAGGTGGAGCTACGCTTGTTTTTGAAGTAGAACTCTTTAAGGTAATTTAAATCAATTGTTATTCACCCATGGACGACCATAAGGAAGCTTTGCAAAAATTATTTTTTGACACCTTCAACAGGGAAGTTCAACATATAATTGCATTGGAAAAATCAGGCTCTAATCGCAAATATTATCGTATGCAACATGGCGATTTCTCTGCAATAGGAGCATATAACGAGGATGAAAAAGAGAATAAGGCTTTTTTGACCCTTTCCCGTCATTTTTTGGGGAAGAATATTTGCGTCCCTACAGTATATAATGCAGATTTATCCAAGAATATTTATCTGATAAGCGATTTGGGTAATCAAACACTCTACCAACGGCTCTGTGAAAGCAGAAAAGAGGGCGATGATTTCCCCAAATCGTTAATCGATACTTACAAACAGGCATTAGATAAGTTATTGGATATTCAGTTTTCAGTTGGACAGGATTTCGATTTTTCTTTTTGCTATCCGCGTGCAGCGTTTGATAAGCAATCAATCCTGTGGGACTTGAATTACTTTAAATATTACTTTCTGAAACTTGCCCACATCCAATTTGACGAGCAATTGTTGGAAATCGACTTCCATACGTTTGCCGATTTTTTATTGGAAGCCAAGTCTTCTTTTTTTCTTTATCGTGATTTTCAGTCTCGGAATATAATGATTTCTAATGATACCTTATATTTTATCGATTATCAGGGTGGGAGAGAGGGCGCTTTGCAATACGACGTTGCTTCTTTATTATATGATGGAAAAGCCAATATTCCGCAAGATATAAGAGAATTATTGCTAAATCATTATGTAGAACAACTTCATCGAAAGCGCTCAAAAGAAGCTGACGATTTTAAGAAATATTATTATGCTTTTGTCTTTATCCGCATTATGCAAGCTATGGGGACTTACGGGTTCAGAGGTTTTTACGAACAAAAACGCCATTTCCTCCAAAGCATCCCATACGCATTGAAGAATTTGAAATGGCTCTTGAACAACATCCAACTTCCTATTGAAATACCTGCATTGTGGAATGTTTATCATCAGTTGATAAAGGCGAAATCTTTGCAACAGTACGGATGTCCGAGTCCGACATTGAAAATAAGCATTAACAGTTTTTCGTACAAGAATACTGTTCCTGTAGATAAAAGCGGACATGGCGGTGGTTTTGTTTTTGACTGTCGCTGCCTGCCCAATCCGGGAAGAGAAAATAAATACAAATCCTTAAACGGAAAAGATAAAGAAGTTATCGCCTTCCTGAATGATAAACCGGAAGTAAACCGTTTCTTTGAACACATAACCTCTATCATAGACATGGCTGTACAGAATTATACGGATAGACAGTTTCATCATCTCATGGTCAGTTTCGGATGTACGGGGGGACAACATCGATCGGTATATTTTGCCGAACGCCTACAAAAATATTTGCATAAAAACTATTCCGTAGATACAGAATTAAATCATTATAATATAGAAATAAAATAATTACTATGAGTGGACGAGTAAACAAGTGGACAAGTGGACGAAAGAGGCTGTGTGAAAACACACAAAGGCATCCAAACAACGCCGTCATTGCGAGCGTAGCGAAGCAATCCCTGACAAAAAACGCATTGATTGTTAGGGATTGCCACGTCGCTGCGCTCCTACCAATGACGATGTCTATTATTGCGAAAAGACTTTTCACACAGCCTCGAAACTTATCTACTAAGAAAGTAGGAAAACTATCATTGGCAATCATTGGTCTAATATTACTCTTATCGGGATGCAGATACGAAGAAGGTCCCTTTATTAACTTCACAAATGTAGAAAAACGTATTAGAGGCTCATGGTCAGTGAGTAAAGTTTACAAAAACGGAGAAGAAACAAATACAGAATCCCCTACCATTGTCGAAACAAGAAATGCTCAATTTGAATTTTACGGGACAGGCGTATTGTCTATTCGTTATGTACATGACGGTATCAATAAAGAAAGTTCAGGTTCTTGGGAATTTGCTAACAAGAAAAAAATAATACGTGTTGTTTTTCTCAATCAATACTATAACATAAGTCGGGACTATGAAATTATCAAGTTCAAGAGTAATGAACTCAAACTGCGATTTACCGATGGAAATGGCGTTCAATGGACATTAGTATTAAGTCTTAATTATTCTTTTGTTCCTTATGGAATGTAAAAAATATATCAATAAAGTATTTGACAGTTTCTCCAAATTTTCCAACAGGAACAAGATATTTATATTAAGTATATTTGTGGGGATTATTTCTGGATTGGCGGCAATTGTTTTAAAGAGTGCGGTACATTTCACGCAATCCATGCTGCAAAATGCTTTCCCCGAAGATACTTTTAATTATCTTTATCTTGCTTTTCCTGTCATCGGGATAACGTTAACGGTATTGTACGTTAAATTCTTTGTAAAAGATGATCTTTCTCACGGGGTCAGCAAAATACTGTATGCCATCGCCCGACAAAACGGTAAACTAAAAGCGCATCATACGTATTCATCCATTGTATCGAGTACGTTAACGGTTAGTTTTGGGGGGTCTGTCGGATTGGAAGCGCCTATTACATTGACAGGTTCTGCTATTGGTTCTCAATTGGGGCGTTTATTTCGTTTAAATGACAAATCCGTTATTACGTTGGTTGCATGTGGTTCTACGGCTGCGGTGGCTGCTATTTTTAATGCGCCTGTTGCGGGGGTTGTTTTCGCGATAGAAGTACTGATGTTGGACTTAACAACAGCATCTTTAGTTCCTTTGTTGATTTCTGCCGTTACCGCCACAAGTACGTCCTATATTATTTTGGGACGAGGAATTATGTTTAACTCTACCCATGCACTTAATTTTGAAATGGACAAACTTCCTTTTTATATACTTCTGGGTATATTTACAGGTTTATATTCTATCTATTTTATGCGTGTGTCGGGTAAGATAGAATGTTTTTTTGCAAAAATAAAAAAGACATATTTGCGCATCATTTTAGGTGTTGTTTTGTTAAGCGTACTGATCTTCTTTTTCCCTTCATTTTATGGCGAAGGTTATAACAGTATCATGGACATCCTGCAAAACAAAATTCACACACTCTTTATCAACAGTCCATTTTATTTCTTTCAGTACAATGAGTGGTTGTTATTGGTATTTTTATTTTTACTATTGATGTTAAAGACATTTGCTACAGCCTTCACGACGGGAGCAGGTGGTATTGGAGGCGTATTTGGACCTTCTTTATTTTTGGGAAGTATTGCAGGATGTTTCATTGCCACTTTATTGAATACATTGTTTGATTTGGAGATTTCTGTTCTTAATTTCACGCTGGCGGGAATGGCGGGAATAATGGGAAGCGTGATGAAAGCGCCTCTTACTGCCGTATTTTTAATCGCGGAAATATCAGGCGGCTATCAGCTTATTGTTCCGCTTATTCTCACGGTCATTGTTTCTTATGCTGTGATTTATCCTTTTGAACAGTTTTCCGTATATACTAAAAGTTTGGCGAAGGAAGGTAATTTAATAACGCATCACAAAGATAAACAGGCTTTGAGTAAATTGGATGTAAAAGATTTGATTGAAGATAATTTTATTACGCTTTCTCCTGATGCGCGGCTTCGTGATTTGGTTCAAACTATTGCGCATTCCACCCGTAACATATTTCCTTTGGTAGACGAAAATAGAAAATTTTACGGTATTGTTATTCTTGACGATGTTCGGAAAATTATATTTGAACCCGACCAATACGATACGGTTATGGCGAAAGACCTGTCTTTTATGCCTGATATATCTATTTATCCACATGAACTTATTGCCGACGTTGCTGTAAAGTTCAAAGAAAGCGGTTTATATAATATGGTAGTATTGGACAGGGATAATACTTATTATGGTTTTGTTTCGCGTGCCAATCTGTTTTCGAAATACAGGGAGATTGTAGAGGAGATTTCGGAAGATTAAA
>JAIROC010000403.1 GCA_031257735.1 Bacteroidales bacterium
AACAACGCCGTCATTGCGAGCGCAGCGAAGCACCCGTAAGAGCAGCGTAGCTAATCCCTGACCAAAAACGCATTGATTGTTAGGGATTGCCACGTCGCTGCGCTCCTCGCAATGACGACCTCTGTTGTTACGGGGGTACTTTTCACACAACCTCTTTCGTGCGTCAGCCTAACTCATAACTCATAACTCATAACCCATAACTCCCTTTTTATTCGTCATCATCATCGTCGTTATAAAATGCTCGATAGATTGCTTTGTGGTCGCTTGATAGCAAAAATAACTTATCGCCTTCCAAGAGTTCTGTAGAACCGTTAGGAACAAGATACTCACCGCCTCGATGTATCAATGCAATTAAAATATCTTTGGGTATTTCCAAATCTACAATTCGTCGATTAATAGCAAAACTGTCTTGTGTAAGCATGATTTCCGTTAGTTTGGAATGAATATTTTCACTTTCGAGAACGTTCAACGGAATGTTTGGATTTAGAACATTTTTATCCAACAATTTCATCCATTTCGCCACACGAGATAAAGTTGTTCCCTGTAAAAACAAGGATGTTAGTGAGACAAAGAATACAATATTAAAGATAGTTCCTGCCATTTCCAATTCAGCAATCATGGGATAAGTGGCAAAGACAATAGGAACAGCCCCACGAAGTCCAACCCAAGATATAAACCAACGAAAACGCATCGACATCTTGAAAAACGATAACCCGATAAAAACACCTATCGGTCGCGCCACAAACATAAGAAACAAGGATATCAATAAACCTATCCCCGCTACGCCAAGTAAATGAGAAGGAAATACTAACAATCCAAGCGTTACAAATAACAATATCTGCATTAACCATGCAAATCCATCAAACCATTTAATAATTTGCTGCTTGTGTATAATATCTTGATTTCCTATATATACCGCTGCCAAATAAATCGCTAAAAAACCATTCCCTTTGGCGAAATGAGTAAACGAAAATGTGAAAAACATGATTACTATCATCAATACGGGATACATGCCTTCATAATCCAATTTAATTCTGTTGATTACTTTTTTGCCTGTCCACCCCATCAAAAAGCCAAAGATTACGCCAAGTGCAATCTGTTGAAAGAAAATAGGGATCGCTCTCCATAAACTCATATCGGGCGTAATAACAAGCGTCAGGAATGTTATTGTCAAAACATACGCCATGGGATCATTGCTCCCACTTTCCAATTCCAACAGAGGACGCAGGTCTCCTTTTAATGAAAGATTTTTGGAACGTAAAATAGAAAATACCGAAGCGGAATCCGTAGATGATACAATAGAGCCTAATAACAAACACTCATAAATAGAAAAATCTGTCAACAACCAAACAAAAATACCTACAGAAAAAGCCGTTAGCAATACTCCCAAGGTCGATAAACTGATGCCTTGCCACAATACAGGTTTGATAAATTTCCAATTCGTATCAAGTCCCCCAGAAAATAATATGAAATTCAAGGCAACTATTCCCAAACCCTGCGCAACAGTGGGACTGTTAAACTCTATCCTTCCTATTCCTTCCGACCCCGCAAACATCCCTACTACAAGAAAAAATATCAAAACAGGAACCCCAAAGCGATAAGATGTTTTCCCCCCTACAAGAGAAACAAATAATAAAATGGAAAGTACTAAAAGTGCATTTTCAAAGGCAACAGGCATGCTATCTGGGTTCTAATATTTGATATTTATACTTCACTTTGTTCTCTGTTCATTTTAATGAATAGAGATTTTCAGTGTAAGACATTTTCTACTATAAAAAAAGCCTTGCAAAGGTACAATTTTTTATTGATATTTCCAAGATAATGGAACTGCATCAATAAAATAATCTTTCAATAACACAGTATCGTCCGAAAACTAACGCACGATGATGTCTAAACAACACCGTCATTGTGGGCTTGCCCCGCACCCGAAGCGAAGCGGAGCGGAGAGCAGCGGAACTAATTTTCAATTAATGAAGTGCGTCAGCTCATTTTCAATTTTCAATTTTCAATTGATGAAGTTTTCAATTAGAAAAAGTTGTACCTTTGCTCAAATATTTAAACAGATAAAAAATGGAAGTAAACAAATCATTATTAGCAGCGATACAGCATCGTAGAACATATTATGCAATTACGGATAAAAGTCCTGTTTCGGATAAGGAACTAGAGAGAATACTGAAATTTACAATACTAAACATTCCGTCTGCATTTAATTCCCAATCCACGCGAATAGTACTTTTATTGGATGACAACCATAAAAGATTGTGGGAGCTAACAAAACAATCTCTCAAAAAAATAATCCCTGAAAGTAATTTTTTAGCAACGGAAACAAAAATAAATTCCTTTGAAGCGGGTTATGGAACAATTTTATTTTATGAAGACCAGCAAACTGTAAAAGGATTACAAGAACAATTTTCCGCGTATAAAGATAATTTTCCTGTATGGTCGCATCAAACTTCTGCCATGCATCAATTTGCGATATGGGTATTGTTAGAAGATATAGGGTTTGGAGTATCCTTACAGCATTATAATCCCCTGATAGATGAAGATGTTCAAAAAGAATGGAACATAAATCCTGATTGGAAATTGATAGCAGAGATGCCATTTGGTCTTCCGAGCGCTTCTCCCGGTGAGAAAGAATTTTTACCCGTCGACGAGAGAATAAAGGTATTCAAGGGGAAATAATGTATCCCCAATCAGGATAGACGACATTGATATATTTTTGTATCAGATGAGAAGTTGGGAAAAGGGATATTTTTATTTTTTTGTTATTGGTATCTTTTTGGTGATAATCAGTCCTTATGCGTTATCAGATGGTATGTTTATGGATGGACTGATTTATTCCGTAATAGCAAACAATATGGCAAATGGACTTGGCACGTTCTGGGATCCACATTTTACGTTTAGCTGTCATCCACATTTTCATGAACATCCTCCTTTTGCCTTTGGATTACAAAGTTTGTTCTATACATTATTTGGTAATAGCAGATATATTGATAAAGGCTATTCCCTCTTGACTTATGTAATAACAGCATGCCTCATTCTGAGAATATGGAAACATTTAAAATTAAAAAATGGCTGGATAGCGTTACTATTGTGGTTATTTATCCCTGTTGTTTTCTGGGCGAGTACCAATAATATGCTTGAAAATACGCTAACCGTTTTTGTTTTATTGTCAATGCTGTTCATTTTAAAATACCAGAACAAGAGAGGCATATTTTTTTTAATTTTATCAGGTCTTATGTTGTCAATCGGATTTCTTACAAAGGGATTTGTTGTTTTTTTCGTTTGGACATTCCCATTTGTCTTCTGGTTAATAAAACGCAAACAGCCATTTTATAAAATGATATTGGAGACAGGCATTCTTGTTTTGGTTTCACTTGTTTTTTTGTCTTTACTGCTCATTTTGTTACCCGAAGCGAGAGAAAATATTTTTACTTATTTGGATGTGCAGGTAATAAACAGTTTAAAAAATGTAAGAACAGTTAATTCTCGGTTCTCTATTTTGGAACATTTATTTTTTGAATTATTGGTACCCATTAGTATTTGCCTCTTTATTATAGTTTTGTTTAAATGGAAAAAACATTCATCAATAAAGTTGATGCAAACTAATTTACCTCTGTTTCTGATATTTTTTATTGTAGGATTAACAGGGGTTTTACCTGTTATGATTAGCGCTAAACAAAGCGGGTTTTACATATTGTCCACATATCCTTTTTTTGCAATAGCTTTAGGAGCATTGGTAGAACCTTTGATTAATTGTTTATGTGATAATGTCAGGTATTCTCTTAAAAGAATTTTTATACTGAACATTACAGGATATATTGTTTTTTTTGCGGGTGTTTTACTATGTTTTTATTTTTCTACTACTATCGGCAGAGATGAAAATAAAATAAAAGATACATATCAAATTCTCAAGGTTGTACCCAAAGGTTCCGTTATTACCATTTTACCAACGATGTGTGATGATTGGAGTTTACATGGTTATTACGCAAGATATGGAACCGTTTCTTTGGATTCGAATGATAAGAGAAAATATTTATTAGTAGAGTATCATTGTCCCCTTGAAAAATCTCATTTGGATGAATATCAAGAAATAGATGCGCAAACAGTGGCATATCGATTATTTAAAAGAAAAAACACAAGCAGTCAAATCAGGAATTGATCAAACAAGTAAATCGATGAACGAGAAAACGGATAATGCTGTATTCTAATGTAAACAAGGCGCAAAAAGCGCCCGTAACGAAGTCGCTCTTGAAAAAATTCTATTCGTTTGTACATAATTGAGAAAAATCATGTACCTTTGCAGAAAATTTATTTGACTTGTTTTAGAAGTTTTATTGTTTGGAATTCAGCATTTTTTTTAACATTAAAAATATATAGAAATATGGCGATATTGAAACCATTTAAGGGCTTACGTCCGCCCGTAGACATTGTAGAAAAGGTAGCATCACGTCCTTATGACGTATTAAACACGGAAGAAGCACGCAAGGAAGCAAGTGGAAATCCGCAGTCTCTGTTGCATATCACAAAAGCAGAAATAGATTTGGCTGTTGGAACAGATGAACATTCAAAAGAAGTATATGATAAAGTAGTTGAAAATTTTAAAATGTTTCAGGATAAAGGCTGGTTACTGCAAGATCCTGAAGAAAAATACTATGTATATGCTCAAACAATGGATGGAAGAACGCAATACGGTATTATGGGATGTGCTCATATTGATGATTATTTCAATAATAACATCAAAAAACATGAACTGACCCGAAAAGATAAAGAAGAAGATAGAATGATACATGTTCGTATTACCAATGCAAATGTAGAACCTGTATTTTTCTCCTACCCCGCAAATGCAGAAATTGACAAAATTGTTTCAGAGATAATTAAGAACAAACCTGTTTATGATTTTGTAACCGACGATAATTTTGGTCATCATTTTTGGATAATAGATGATAAAACTGTTATTAACCGTGTTACGGAAATATTCAAAAATGATATTCCTTATTTGTATGTAGCCGATGGTCATCACCGTACAGCTGCAGCCGCTTTGGTCGGACAGGAAAAACGTAACAATAACCCCAACCATACGGGAAAAGAAGAATATAATTATTTTATGGCAGTTGTTTTCCCTGATAATCAATTAAAGATTATTGATTATAATCGTGTTGTTAAAAACTTGAACGGTCTTTCCCAAGAGGAATTTATGTTGAAGTTAGAAGAGAATTTTATTCTGGAAAAGAAAGGAACAACTATTTACAAACCAGAGAAGCTCCATGAATTTAGCCTGTATATTGATCATAATTGGTATAAACTGACAGCAAAACAGGGAACGTTTAATGATGCCGATCCTATAGAAGTGTTGGATGTTACCATATTGTCAAATCTTGTTTTGGACAAACTTTTGGGGATTAAAGACCTGAGAACATCCAAAGATATTGATTTTGTCGGCGGTATTCGTGGTTTAGGGGAATTAAAACGTCGTGTAGACAGTGGAGAAATGGCAGCGGCTTTTGCTTTATATCCTGTTTCGATGCAACAACTGATAAATATTGCCGATACAGGTAATATTATGCCTCCAAAAACAACATGGTTTGAACCAAAACTTCGTTCAGGATTGGCAATCCATGTGTTGGAGTAGTCTCCGCATAATGTAAAAAAAGAATGTTATCTTTGCAACCTCAAACTTACAAGTGTAATTAGTTTAATCGTATGAAATTATTAGAAGGAAAAACAGCTCTTATTACAGGGGCTTCACGTGGGATAGGGAAAGAAATTGCTATTGTTTTTGCGCAATACGGAGCAAATATAGCTTTCACAGATATTAAAGAAGATGATAATGCGAAAGAGGTATTATCCACTCTTGGAGAAATGGGAGTAAAGGCAAAGTTTTATGTTTCTGATGCATCTTCTTTTTCTGCCAGCGAAGAAACAGTGAAGGAAATTATAGAAGATTTTGGCAATATTGATATTCTGGTAAATAATGCAGGAATTACGCGTGATAATCTGCTTTTGCGTATGAGTGAAGATGATTTTGATTTGGTATTAAAGGTGAATTTGAAATCTGTATTTAATCTTACCAAGTCGGTGCAACCGTATATGTTGAAGCAACGTAAAGGGTCAATTATCAATATGAGTTCTGTTGTCGGTTTGGAGGGAAATGCAGGTCAGTCAAATTATGCTGCATCCAAAGCAGGAATTATTGGCTTTACAAAATCCATTGCAAAAGAATTAGGTTCACGGAATATTCGTTGTAATGCCATTGCTCCCGGATTTATCGAAACAGAGATGACGCATAAACTCAATGAGGATATTCGCAATGCATGGATACAAACTATTCCCTTGCGTCGAGTTGGAAGTACAAAAGATGTTGCTGAAACGGCAGTTTATTTAGCCTCTGATTTATCGGCATACATCACAGGACAGGTAATAAGTTGTGATGGCGGTATGCATACGTAATTGAATGAACAACCTTTAAATAATTCTTAAATGGACATATCAATCGTAATACCCTTATTGAATGAAGAAGATTCTCTTCCCGAATTGGCAACATGGATTTATAAGGTGATGGAAGAAAATAATTTCACTTATGAAATTATTTTTATTGATGATGGAAGCGCTGACAGGTCATGGTCAGTAATAGAGCAATTACGAGAAACGAATAACAATGTACATGGTATTCGTTTTCAAAGGAACTATGGAAAATCTGCTGCTCTGAATGTTGGTTTTGAGCGGGCGCAAGGAGATATTGTCATTACTATGGATGCAGACCTGCAAGACTTTCCCGATGAAATTCCGGGATTATTCTACATGATTAAAGAAGAAGGATATGACCTTGTTTCAGGATGGAAAAAAGTTCGTTATGACTCCAAAATAGCAAAAAATATTCCTTCTAAGTTTTTCAATTGGACAACAAGACGAATGTCAAAAATCAAGTTACATGACTTTAATTGCGGATTGAAAGCCTATCGAAACAATGTCGTAAAGGCGATAGAAGTATATGGGGAAATGCATCGTTATATTCCCGTCATTGCAAAGTGGGCAGGATTTGACAAGATAGGGGAAAGGGTTGTTAAACATCAGAAAAGAAAATTTGGAACTACTAAATTCGGTTGGGATCGATTTATAAACGGATATTTAGATTTGATTTCTATTTCATTTGTATCCAAGTTTGGCAAAAAACCTATGCACTTTTTTGGTTTAGGGGGCACGTTTTCTTTTTTACTTGGTTTTGTTATTACCATTTGGTTGATTGTTGAAAAATTAACATATTTATCAACAGGAACGTCTGTCTATCGACAAGTAACAGATCAACCTTTGTTTTATCTTGCTATCATGGCTATGACTTTCGGACTGATGCTGTTTCTTGCGGGATTTTTGGGAGAAATGATTTCACGCGGTTCCGTAGACAGAAATAAATACATTATCAGAGAACAAACCAAATAATCATCTGACTGAAAACTTATGAATCCATTGAATAGATTTTTTTTAGTACCTTTGCAAAAAAATAATAACAGTAAATATTATGGATAGCATAGTAGGTTATTTTCTGGAAAACTGGCCAGCATTGACTTTGGTTTCAGTATTTTTTATTGCACTTATATTCGTATTAGTGCGAGGTATGTTATTTTTATCCAAATTTAAGACAGACCAAATACAAATGTTTTCTGAATTTAAGACAGACCAAACACAAGTATTTTCTGAATTTAAAGCGGAACAAACGCAAGCATTTTCTGAATTTAAAGCGGAACAAACACAAGCATTTTCTGAATTTAAAGCGGAACAAGCACAAGTATTTTCTACCTTTAAAACAGAACAGGGACAAGTAATTAATGAAATAAAAATAGAACAAGCAAAATTGTCTACAGAAGTGCGACATATTCATAAATTGTTGGAAAAATTGCCTTGCGAAGAAAGAAGAAAAGAAAATCAAGCAAGCATTAACCAATTAAGAGAGGAACATAATAAAATGAAAATAGAGTTATCGGGAATGAAAGATATGATAGAGTTTCTGAAAAATGTTATTCCTCCTCTTGCTAATTCACAAAGTCCGCTTTCTTTGAACGATGAAGGGAAAGAACATGCACAAGGATTAGACGCTGAAAAAATTATTGATAAAAATTGGGAAAAAATATATAACGATTTGGAAGAAAATGTAGCAGGAAAAAGTCGCTATGATATTCAACAATATATTATAGATAATTTTCATGTGAAGTTAGGAAACTTTTTAGAAAAAGAAGATATTGATAACATGAAAGAATATGCGTTCGTAAAAGGGAAAAACGTATATACCTTTTTCATTATTTATGCTCTGATTATAAGAGATAAATACTTTAAACAAAAAGGTATGCTATAAGAAGAGCGGAGCTAATCCCCTGCTCTAAAACGCGTTGTCGGAGTTCTGCTCCTCTACCTTATTTAACTATGAATAACTCTCATTATAAAATCAATTACAATTATAATCAGGGGAAGTAAATTTTCCCCTGATTATTAGTTGTTTTCTGGGATTTGTTGTGGCATTACTGCTTTTTGAATGTTACGCTTTCCCCAAGTACATTATTTAATTTCATGCTGGTTTTGTCTACAGTACCACTCCAAGCGTCATCATCATATTCATCATCCAAATCATCATCTTTCCATTTAGGAGTGAAGCGCATCTTTTTTTTCTCATAGGTATAGGTAACAAGGTTTGATTCATATCTGTGTGGAGGTAGTCCCCCCCCTTCCTCAATTTTTAGTGCTGCTTTTACTTGATCCCCAGAAAAAGAAAGTATAATTTCACCTTCTCCTTCGTCGCCATCATATTTTCCAACCCATGTAGTATCATCAAACTGCTTCGTTTTATCACATGAATTTAAAACAGTTACGGTGAAAAAACCAATAAACATAATAATGGCTGTGACCTTTAATTTTAAATATGTATTTCTCATTACTTTTTTAGTTTAACGTCCGTTCCTTACACAGACAAATTTATTAATATTTTTTCCTGCTCTTACGGCTTCGCAGGTCTTGCCTTGTTTAATTAAGAATTGAAAATGATTTTCTTTTCTCACGTCTTACTACTCTGTATGGCTTTTTGTAAGAAAAATTTACCGCCCGTTTTTATAAGAGTTTCTGCTCTCTCACTGCAAAATATTTATATGT
>JAIROC010000406.1 GCA_031257735.1 Bacteroidales bacterium
AATCGCGGTTTCCTGATTCAGTTTGCGGTGGCATACATTATTGCCGTGCCGGTGGCGTATTATGCGGTGAATCGCTGGCTTGAGAATTTTGCGTACAAAACGCCTATGTACTGGTGGGTGTTTGTACTCGGCGGTTTACTGGTGTTTTTGATTACTGCTGCAACCGTCAGCTGGCAAAGCTACAGGGCGGCTTCGGCTAACCCGGTGGAAGCGTTAAAAGGTGAATAAATTAATTGTTAAATAAATAAACAGGAATGATACCGAAAATAATTCATCAGATTTGGAGAGAGAAATATCAACCGTTGTTTTCAATCGGCAAATCAGTCAAATGTTATGCCGACAGATATTATCATACTGTGATTAATTATGATGGGAAAATTTATAGATGCACGGCATTTATGAAAAAGGAAGTTGGCATATTACATGATAATGGTGTTATTAGTTGGAATCAGGATGTAATAAGCACTTTATATTCCAAAGCAACTTTTGAAAATGAAAGATGTCTCAAATGTAAACATCTTCCGATATGTTTAAGTTCATGTACTCAAAAAATGAAAGATAACAAATGTGAAATGGATTACTCGGAAATATCATACGAACAGTTTATTATAGATACATATAACAAAAAAATAAAACAACATGAGACCAATATTATATAATTTATTATTTTTATTTAAGAGGTTTAAAACCTCAAGCATATTGAATATCTTAGGTTTGGCAATAGCATTTACCGTATTTTTCGCAATGGTTGTTCAAACTCACTACGATTTTAGTTTCGACAGAAATTTTGAAAAGGCGGATAATATTTATCTATGTTCCAGCTATATGCCTAAAAGTAATTCCTATTTTGGAACAAACACCCAAACGCCAAAAAAATTTGCTGGAAAATTTCCTGAAATCAAAAATTTCTGTTACACAAATCCTCACGATTGGAGACTACATATATTTGAAGTCAGTGATTCTATTGGTAATGTTCATGAATTTAACGAGAATATGATACGTGTCAGTGAAGGATTTGCAGATATGTTTTTACCCGGAAAAATAATCATGGGAGATGTTAAACAGATATTTATACCTGACGACAGTAAAGCTATGCTTACAAAAAGTATCGCAAGGAAATTTTTCGGCAACGAAGATCCTTTGGGAAAGACTGTTGTTTTTCATTCTGGAAGAGGAAATATTCTAGTAACAATTGCTGCAGTATGTGAGGATTTTCCGGATAATTGCAGTTTCGAAAACGGAGTGTATTTTAACCGACTTGAAGATAGTGAATGGGCATCAGGCTATACAACTTATTTGGAAATAGACCCGAAAGATAAAGACAAACTATTGGATGCAATGAATAAAGAAGAAGAAGCGGAACAAGATCCTGAATATATTCTTCTATATAAATTGACTGCTTTGCCTGATATACATCTCAGATTTCCGGAAAAAGGCAAGGGAAGTCTCAATTCCACACTATCGTTGTTAGCACTAGGCTTATGGCTCATGTTTATTGCATATATCAACTTTGTTAACTTCTCTATTGCAATGTCGCCTGTCAGGCTTAAAGGATTTAATATTAGAAGAATATTTGGAGAAAGTCCTTTTATTTTGAAATTATCTGTACTTATTGAATCGGCAATAATTTCCTTTATTGCTTTCCTGATATCAATATTGTTTATACATTTTTTCTATACAGGAGTAATTAAGGAATTTTTTCAGGTTGATTTGTCTGTTTCAAATAATATCATCCCTTTGTTGCTAACAGCCATAACATCCGTGATAATGGGAATATTAGCCGGTCTATACCCTGCTTTTTATTTGACTTCATTTAATCCTGCAATTGCGCTTACCGGTTCATTTTCTGTTTCATCACGCAGTAAATTCTTTAAAAATACTATGATAATTATTCAATTTATTACTGCTGTTTTTTTGATTATTGTTGCAGGATTTATAAAAATTCAGCATGATTACATGCAAAATAAATCATTGGGCATAACAACGGAAAATATACTCTACTTTAGTATGGGAAAATTACAGCGGGATTCCCGTAAAGTTTTTGAAAGTGAATTAAAAAATAATCCTGATATTATAGATATAGCACGTTCCAATGTCTTTCCGGGAAGAAAAGCAAGTATAAGTATAAGAACTCAAATAGACAATGTTGAAGTGAAAGCGGCTGCATGGGCAACAAGTCCCAATATTTTAAAATTCTTTAATATAAATATTGTTGCCGGTCATGACTTTGAGGAAGACGATGGGCAGGGAAGTGAAAAATTAATATTCAATCAGACCTTTGTTACAAAGTATGGTTTAAAAGCTGAGGATTTAGCAGGTAAAAAAGTACCACATTCATTTTGGGTGCCGGATGGCGAGACTGAAATTGTTGGAATAATGGAAGATTTCAATTTTCAATCTTTACATGAGTATATACAACCTATGGTTTTTGCTGTGGGAAAATCTTATACGGATTACATGTCGGTATACATGTTTATCAAATTTAACGGACAAAACACGGGTAAGACGATCAACTATATAAATGAAACATGGAAAAAATTCACTAACGAAAATCCTGACATTTGTTTTTTGGACAAAACACTTCAAAATCTTTATTTGAAAGAGAAAAATCTTGCAAAACTTATTTCAATATGCGGATTAATCACTATAATTGTGACAATTATGGGCGTTTACGGTTTGATTCTGTTCAATGCAAAATCGAAACGGAAAACAATAGCGCTTCACAAGGTGCATGGTGCATCAATAATGGAAGTTATACTGATGCTGAATCGCGGTTTTCTGATTCAGTTTGCGGTGGCATATATTATTGCCGTACCAGTGACGTATTATGTGGTGAATCGTTGGCTTGAAAATTTTGCATACAAAACGCCGATTCATTGGTGGGTATTCGTCTTCGGCGGTTTGCTGGTGTTTTTGATTACCGTCGCAACGGTTAGCTGGCAAAGCTACCGGGCGGCTTCGGCTAATCCGGTGGAAGCGTTAAAGAGTGAATAATGAATTAAAAAATGAATCATGTATAAATCAAGCAAGTATAATTATTATGTAGAATACGGACAACGTGTTATTTATTTTAATGGATTAACTGGTTCGTCGTTTTCGGTTTCTCAAAAGGAACATGAGAAATTAAAGGAATTGTCTAAAGATTTGATTTCATTTCACATTCAATACACTAGCCTCTTCTATCGTTTGAAAACATGGGGTTTTATTGTAGATGAAAATATTGATGAAGTTGATAAAATCAGATATCGTAATAGACAAGCAGTCTTTATGGACAAATTTTATCGGTTAACTATTAATCCCACTATGGATTGTATTTTTAAC
This sequence comes from Bacteroidales bacterium, assembly GCA_031257735.1. Lineage (GTDB taxonomy): Bacteria > Bacteroidota > Bacteroidia > Bacteroidales > WCHB1-69 > JAIROC01. Next base: position 3,322 of record JAIROC010000406.1, read on the forward strand.
TGTTGGTACTGCACTCAGCATACGCAGAATATGGGCGGTATGAAAACAGAAATAGTAGAAAAAGTAAAAAAACACATTGAAATAATGATCGGGAATGAAAAAATAACCGGACTTCATTTGGACTGGTTTGGAGGAGAACCACTGATGTATTTTGATGAGGTTGTATATCCGATTGCAAAACATGCTTTCAACTTGATAGAACAGAATAATCTTCCACATTATCATCATATTACTACAAATGCATATCTGATAACGCAAGAAATAGCTACAAAAATGAAAGAAATAAAGCTGAACGGTTTTCAGATTACCATAGACGGGGACGAAAAGCGGCACAATAAAATACGAAATGTAAACGGGAAACCAAGCTATAACCGCATTATGGATAATATCATATTGTTGTGCGAAACCGTTCCCGACGTCAGAATTACGCTAAGATTAAATTATGATAACGCAACTTTACATAAGAGTGATATGCAAGCGGTTTACGAACAAATCCCGCAACAGCACCGAAACAAAATCAGATTGGATTTTCAGCGGGTATGGCAAACTTATGACAATAACAGCACCGGTCAAAAGGCTAATGAGCCTTTGCGAAGATTAGAAAAAGACGTCGTTTCAAAGGGATATTCATATTCCCTTTCCAATGTGTTCTCAATAGGGCAGTCAATCCGGTGTTATGCGGATAGATATTATTATGCTGTAATAAATTATGATGGTAGAGTATATAAATGTACAGCTCATTTTGACAAAGCTATCGGTATTTTGCAGGATAACGGCATTATCAAATGGAACGATGATATTATCAGTTCTTTATATTCCAAAGCCACATTCGAGAATGAAAAATGTCTTGCCTGTAAACATCTCCCTATATGTATGGGACAATGTATTCAAAAAATGAAAACAGACAAATGTATGATGGATTATTCTGAAATATCATACGAACAGTTTATTATAGATATATATAACAAAAAAATGAAACAGTATGCGAACAATATTGTATAATTTTCTATTTGTATTAAAGCGTTTTAGAACTTCGAGTATTCTGAATATACTGGGTTTGGCAATTGCATTTGCCGTATTTTTTCTGACAATAGTTCAGGCTTATTATGATTTCGGGTATAACCGTAATTTCAGGAATGCCGATAATATTCATTTGTACACTTTATATCGTCCTTCCTCCGGTTTTCGGGAAACACATGTAAGAGTTCAACAATTGAAAGAATTTGCAGATAGACATTCGGAAATAATCAATTATTGTTATATAGTGAATATGTGGGATAATTATGATATTCGCGATTCAATCGGCACATCTTTAGGAACTCTCCGTAACCTCCCAATAACCTTATCGAAGGAAGGCGAAGGCGAGAGTTTTGTGAATGTATTTAAACCGGAAATAATCGCAGGCGATGCGTCAACGGCATTCACTCCCGGCAGGGCAATGTTATCGGAAAGTATAGCAAAAAAACTTTGGGGAAACGAAGACCCTGTGGGAAAAATATTATACAAGAGTTTTACGAATACTCCGATTACGATTGCGGCTGTGTGTAAGGATTTTCCTGAAAATTGCAGTTTAGACAACGGCATATATGTGTCATTGACAGACAATTTATACGACGGACACGGCAGAGTTTATATAGAAACTGTCGGGGGAGGAAAGGAGACAATATTGAAAAGAGAGGCAGAAAGGCAACAAAAAAGCAGCGACGATGAATTGCAAACCGAACTCACCGTTTTGCCCGACATACATTTGATACTTTCGGAAAAAGGCAGAGGAAGCCTGAGTTTAACTATAGTATTGTTGACCATAGGCATATTGCTTGTTATCATTGCTTACATCAATTTTGTAAACTTTGCCGTGGCAATGGCGCCTGTCAGATTAAAGGGATTTAACATAAGGAGAGTATTGGGTGAAAGCGCTTTCCTTCTAAAGTTTTCCATTATTATGGAAGCAGTGTTTTTTTCCTTATTTGCTTTTCTATTGTCCATATTATTCATTCACTATCTTAACGACTCCGTCGTTAAAGAGTTTTTCATTGCCGATCTGTCTTTGTCGAAAAACATGGGATTACTGATGTCGTTTGTCGTATGCTCTGTGATAATGGGACTTTTAGCCGGCATATATCCGGCATTTTATTCCACTGCTTTTCAACCGGCAATGGTTATAAACAGTTCTTTTGCCAATTCGCAAGGCAGTAGAAGGATAAGGAGTATATTAATTACAATACAGTTTATTACAGTTATTTTCCTGGTTATCACAGTTGGATTTATTAAATTACAACATATCTATATGCAAAATAATTCATTGGGTATAGACAAAGAAAACGTGGTTTATATGCCATACAGCGCTATCAAATCAAATCTCACAATTTTTGAAAATGAGTTAAAGAAAAATCCTGCTATTTTGGATATTGCATATTCGGCAACTATTCCAGGATTTCCGGGTATAGAAAATTGGGATAGAGAATATAATGGAGAACCTGTCAATTTCGCCGTATGGGTCGTATCTCACAATCTTCTCCGTTTTTTTGGTATCGACGTAATTGAAGGCAACAATTTTCAACCTGAAGACGATTACGGACCGGAGAAAATAATATGTAACAGAACTTTTGTTGAAAAATACGGGTTTGACAATATAATAGGGACAACATTTTCCGGAACTTATCCTTCTGAAAGAGCAGAGATTATTGGAATAGCAGAGGACGTAAATTTTGAAATATTGCGGGAACCTGTCAAACCTATGGCTTTTATTTCGTGCAAAAATTACTCCGGCATGAATTGTATGTTTATTAGAATCGGCAAGAAAAACATTACTCAAACGTTTGATTATATCCTCAATATATATAAAAAATTTGGTAATCTCAATGACGAGGCAATGGTGGAGATACAGTTTGTTGATGACATGATTAACAAATATCTTTATACACAGGAAAATAATCTCGCAAAATTGAGCTCTATATTTACAATAATCACTATCATTGTCGCGATTATGGGCGTTTACGGTTTGATTCTGTTCAACGCCAAGTCGAAACAGAAAACAATAGCGCTTCACAAGGTGCATGGCGCATCAATAATGGAAGTTATTCTGATGTTGAATCGCGGTTTCCTGATTCAGTTTGCGGTGGCATACATTATTGCCGTGCCTGTAGCGTA
>JAIROC010000536.1 GCA_031257735.1 Bacteroidales bacterium
GGGCATTGCACGCTTACGAAAGACTTTTTTACATTTACAGAAGAAAAAGAGAAAAATGTCTTACAATGACGTAAAATCAGAACTCCTGACTTGAGACAGATAAAGGAACTAATAATAAGCGATTTATAAAGTTTTACCCGAACGTGTTAGAACCTCTTCCGAACAGGAAACTAAGGAATAATAGCGCTTGCGATTTCGCTCCATGAACTTTTTTTCCGCGTGTATTTTCCCATCTTACTGCGAAATAAAAATGTTTTCCACGGTCAGTGTCGTCTAATTCAAATATTTTAGGCGAACGTGTATCAAAAGTAGAGTAATGCAAGTCTTTTATTTGCGTAATGGGTTCTGTTGATATACTTTGCGAGCATGCTCCGAGACTTTGCGAGCATGCTCCGAGACTTCATAAGCATGCTCTGAAACTTTACAGGCATGCTTTGATAATTAAAAATTTTAAAGTGGCTACGCTGCTATTACGGGTGAAAATTAGCTACGCTACTCTTACGGGACATTATTATATAGTTTTGCGGTATTACTATGTCCGTCACAAAACGCCGTAGGTATTCAATCCCTAACAGAGTTGCGGGAGAAATAATATTCTAAAACCAATTGTAATTGTTTAGAAATTATACACTTCAACCTTCAACAAAAAAATTTCACCTTTGCAGTGCAAAAAATATGCTATCTATTATAATAAACAGGACAGATAAACGATTTTATATCGTATGAAAAGCACAAGATATTTTTAAAAACCGATTATAAAATGATGCACAAGATAAAAATAAAATTACTGTCAGGAGGCTTGTTAGGGTTGTTGTTATGGGGTTTAACAGCTTGTAATCCGTTGGCAAAAGAAACTGAAACTGCCTCCACCTCAACATCTATATCGACAGAAGACCTGTCTATAAATACGGACGACAAACAAGAAATTCGTCCGCTTATCATTTCGTCAGCACAGTTCTCGGAATGGGTATCGGATTACCGTAAAACATGGAAATACAAAGGAGATAAACCCTGCGTAGTGGATTTTTATGCAGATTGGTGTCGTCCGTGCAGAGCAATGGAACCTGCGCTGGCAAAAATGGCAGAACAATACGCAGGAAAAGTTGATTTTTACAAGATAAATATCGACTCTAATGAAGAAATTACTGATGCTTATCACATCATGGGAATACCTACTTTGTTTTTTTGTTCGTCTGAGGGGGAACTGATTCGCATTGCAGGCTATCAGACAGAGGAAGAAATCGCCGCCAATATTGAAATGATAGTGTCAAAGTAATGGAAGATCATCTTATCGAACAGAAAGGAAAAGTTATTGCTGTTTCGGCAACAGAAGTTTCCGTTAAAATTGAACGTGGAGAAGCATGTGCAGGATGTAAAAACAAAGCATCCTGTCAAATGGGTAAATCGGAAGAACAAATTATCATTGTCGGAACAAAACAGGCAAATACTTACTCCATAGGCGAAAAAGTAAATGTTTCCATGAAAACATCTTTGGGATTGAAAGCGGTATTATATGCTTATGTATTACCGCTTGTTTTTTTGTTGGTTGCGTTTGGAATTGCATATCAATTTGTCGCTTCGGAATTAATGCAGATTGGAATTGCTTTGTTGCCCGTGATTGTTTATTACCTCATTCTGTACAAGATGCGATACAAGACAGAAAAAACATTTCAATTCTATGTATCAAAAACAAATGAATAAGTAGACGAGTTCATTCGTTCGCTTGTCTACAGATTTCGAGGATTAGTATTTTTTGTGTTGATTTTGTTACTTTATATCTGTTATCGCTTCGGAGACCTGTTATCCAGAGTATATCTCCGTTGGCGTTACAGAGTAATTTTGTTGTTTGTTTCTCAACGCTATTCAGTTTTTGGTCGGAAAAAAAATCACTTAATTTCCTTTTCCCGTTTCCTTTAAAAGGATAAAAGAAATCCCCATGTTTCCAGCCACGTATTTGCAGTGGAAAGTTTATTTTGTCCAAATCGAAGTATGCTATAGCAGGATTGTTCTCAAACGGAAAATCTTTGCAATTGTCTTTTACTTCCATGAAAATACCTGCCGACGAAAACAATAACTTATCTGCTTTGTCCAATGTAAACGGAACTATCTTATTTTTGACAAGTGGAATTATTTTTAACGTATCACGTGTTTTCAGTAGTTGGTTGGAAGCGGACGTAAATCTTTTCTCTTCTTTTGTTCCCAGACAATGAATCAAATCCGTTACCTGCGTATCATTAAATCCGAATGGATGCAACATTTCAAACAGATAAATATCCAAAGGCGAAAGATGTTTTATTTTCTCTATCTCAACAATATATTCTTCATTTTCTTTGACCATGCACAACTTTAACGTTTGATGAATATGTTCTTTGTAAACGATTTCCTGTTTTGAGATAATCTGAATACTGTCAAGCAGGGTTTTTGTAAAGTTCGGATTTAGTTTTTTGAATTGGGGAATAATATGATGGCGTATGTAATTGCGTTGATAGTAATCATTTGAGTTAGAAACATCGTTCCGATAGCGGATATTGTGCTGTTTTGCGTATGCAAGTATTTCTTCTTTATTGGCAAAAAGCAAAGGACGTATAATATTCGTTGATTTGTCTTTAATGCCATGTAATCCGCTAATTCCTGTTTTTCGTAAGATGTTTAGCAAAAACGTTTCTATATTGTCGTCGCTATGATGAGCGGTTGCGATAAAGGCATAGTCGTTTATTTTGCATATTTGTTCAAACCAACTGTATCGCAGTTCACGGGCAGCCATTTGGATAGATAATCCTTGTTTTTTGGCGTATTCTTCTGTTTCAAAACGAATGGAATAAGTTGGAATATTATGTTTGAACGTCTCCCTTAAAACAAATTCTTCATCTTCGTCAGCATCTTCTCCCCTAAGCTGAAAATTACAATGCGCTACGCCTATACGGATGAACGGATGGACGGATGAACGAGTAGACGAGTGAATGCATAGACAAGACTCGTCTATTTGTCTACTTGTCCACGCTTTCACTATTTGAAGAAATAAATGAAACATCACCATAGAATCAGCCCCACCGCTTACGGCAAGCAATATTTTTTGGTTTAGAAGGGAATTATTTTTGAGATAGTCTAAAAATTTGTCTTTCATGGGACAAAAGAATAAAGAGAGATTCTCTTATTATATTTTTCCTGTTATGTCGGTGATATGTCTAATGTTTTTCCTGTTGAGATAATCTTCGATACCGTTGATTATTTTCACAGAGACTTGCGGGTCTATAAAGTTAGCTGTTCCGATTTGCACGGCGGAAGCGCCTGCCAATATAAATTCAATCGCATCAGTTGCGTCCATAATTCCACCGATACCAATTACCGGAATTTTGACAACCTTTGCCACTTGCCAAACCATACGTAATGCTATCGGCTTTACGCAAGGACCAGACAATCCACCCGTAATCGTTGACAACAGGGGTTGTTGTTTTTCGGCATCAATAGCCATTCCCAACAAGGTGTTAATGAGAGAGACCGCATCTGCACCAACATCTTCTACCGACTGCGCTATATCGGTAATACTTGTTACATTGGGAGAAAGTTTTACAATCAATGTTTTCTTATAGACTTCGCGGACAGCTGTTACAACTGTTTGCGCAGACTTGCACGACGTACCGAATGCCATTCCGCCTTCCTTCACATTTGGACAGGAAATGTTCAATTCAATAGCAGGAATAGCATCCAGATCATTCAATTTTTCTGCTGTCCGCACATAATCCTCAACGGTTGCGCCCGAAACATTGACAATAATGTGTGTTTGCAAATCTTTTATTCTTGGGTATATGTGATTGATAAAATAATCAACGCCTTTGTTTTGCAGCCCCACTGCATTTAACATCCCTGACGGAGTTTCTGCCATTCTCGGATAAGGATTACCTTCTTTGGGTAACAAGGTTGTCCCTTTAACAATAATTCCTCCCAACAGGTTCAAATCAATAAAATCGCTAAATTCTTCTCCATATCCAAATGTCCCCGATGCGGTGAGAACAGGATTTCTTAAAGATAATTTTCCAATGTTTACGCTTATATCTGCCATATTTTATGAGTTATTTTTTAGTAGACAGGTGGACGGGTGGACGAGTTTTGTTCACTTGTCCACTTGTTCATTTGTTTACTAATTCAGTAATTTCTGTTTAATACTGTTTTCTACGCGACTTTTTAAAATTTCTATACTTTCGCCGGGTTCGGGATAAATAGGCTGTAAAAACTCTACCCGTATACGAGCAAAAAATCGTGGAAACTTTACAGGTCTAAGTACCGCCTTTTCCGAACCTTTAATAACAACAGGAACAATGGGAATATTCAATTCCTTGCTCAAAATAGCAAATGTTTCTTTGAATTGTTTCATTTCGTTATCTCTGGAACGGGTTCCTTCGGGAAAAATAATCACATTCTTTCCCTGTCTAAGTACGTATGACATTTGTTGCAAGGCTTCTTTGAGATTTTTATTAATATCCATCACTATCACATTGTTTTTTCCTGCCATAAAACGGGCAAATCTTGTTCGCCAATGTTTTTCTTTTGCAAAGAAGAATGTATTTTGGGTAGTTTTATAATTCATACGTGCGGTGATAATAAGCCCATCCAGAGCGCTCCGATGATTTGCAACAATAATACAGGGTTCATCGGGGATATTTTTTTCTCCCTTGCCCTTGAAACGGTACGCTACATGCAATCCAACTTTGGATAATCCGCTTATCAAGGTATGAATAAATCCAGACTTAGGAACATTAAAGTCAGGCAACTTAGAATACAATATCTCTCGCCATGAAATTTCTCGGTTTGTTATTTCAGTGGAATTTTTCTCAATATATGTCGTCAGCTTTGCCAGCGTATCTAATGTCTCCAATTGTTCTTCGTTCAGCAGGAGGTTAAAAGTAGTTTCAATATAACTCAACAAGGCTACTCTGCTAAGCGAATCCATAGCAAGGTCTATTTCAAAATGATCATTTGCACCCGCTGTATAACCTGTTTCCGTCTTGACAAAGGCTTTCAATAATTGATATACTTTACTTTGGTTTTCATTTTCCCTGTCAATATTTTCATTTTTTTGTTGAGAGACAAGTGATGATAATTTGAAGCGTTGAATTTTCCCCAATCGAGTTTTGGGCAATTCTTCCGAAATAATATGAAACTGTTTCACCCTTTTATACGGTGGAACTTCCTTATTAATCATCGTAATTTCTTCCTTGATGAGTTCCCGCATATTTTCGATAAAGCCTTGCCGAAGTTCTTTTAATTCAGGGAAGATAACGGCTTGCAGTATGGAATTTTCCATAAAGACCGCCACTTCCTTAATATACTTTGACGCTGCCAATATTTCCGTTTCAATTTCTTCGGGATTGATATTTTTCCCGTTGGGCGTAACGATTATATCTTTAATTCGTCCTGTGATTTTCAACCCATGTTTGTCCAACATGCCAATATCTCCCGTATGTAGCCACCCATCAGTAATAATGTCATCGGTTTCTTTTTGACGTTGATAATAACCTTGCATCACGTTATCTCCTTTGACGCATATTTCTCCTGCGGGAGAGATTTTTATATCCATCCCTTTAAGCGGATAACCTGCATAACCGATTTTACGTTTTCCCGGATGAGTAAAACTAATCATGGGGGAAGTTTCTGTCATTCCATAGCCTTCCAAAACATAAAATCCCAACGCCTTGAATATTTTAGCTGTTTCTTCCGACAAAGCTGCGCCTCCCGATACCAAAAACTCAATATGACCGCCAAACTTTTTATGAACAGAATTGAAAACCATCCTTGATAATTTATCATTCCCTATGATTTTCAATAATTGATAAATTAATTTGGTTGGAAGTTTTGCATTTATTTTCGCCATAATGCCCTTTGACAGCGTTTCATATAAACGGGGAACGCCTATAATAATAGATATTTTTCCTTCATTAAGCGTATCCAAAATACTGTCCGAAGACAATCCCTCCGCAATATATACCGTACAGCCCACATACATCGGAATAAACAACGTTCCCATAAGCGGAAACGAATGGTGTAACGGCAATAAAACCATGACATTACTTTCCTTTCTGAAAATAGGAACTACCTTAGAAACCGAATTCGCAATATAAATAATATTCCGATAAGATAACATTACGCCTTTGGGAGAACCCGTTGTGCCAGAGGTATAAATAATCAATGCCGTTTGATTTTCATCTTTGACATTTATCTCTGTAACCTCCATAGCATCTACGCGACTAATATCAATATCTTTATGCGTTAAGATTTTCCCATTAAATCCTTCAACAGCTTTGCATGACTGTTGGGCAATTTCAAATTTATTATCAGACACAAACAGTATATCTGGCTGACAATCCGCAATAATATAAGACAATTCTTTCTGAGTAGACTGTACATCAACAGGGATTACAATTCCGTCACAATGCAATGTCCCGTAGAATGCAAAAAACCATTCTGGCGAATTTTCAGCGTATATCAATATTTTCTTTTGTTGTTTTTCTTTGCCAAAAAACTCTGCGTAACAGGATGAATACTGTAACAGTTGATCGTATGAATATGTTTGACGCTTATAGACAAGCGCAATTTTATCGTGTTTCTTTATCATAATTAAACTTTAAATGTATGCAAAAGAAGAACATTATAGACTGTTCTATATAAAATTGAAAACATCTATAATGTATAATGTTCATTAATAATAAATCCAAGATTTTGTCCTTCTGAAACATGTTTGAAATTCAGTTAATTTAATTTCTCTATTCTCTGTATGTAAAACAATTTTGAATTTAACGCACATATAAGGTATAATATTTTACAGCTTCTATAACAAGAGAACAAATGAACAAGTAAGGGCAAAACATGTTTTGCCCTTACTCTCTATCTATTGAGGCTGTGTGAAAATACACAAAAGCATCCAAACAACATCGTCATTGCGGGGCTTTCAGCCCTTTATTATTATTCTCCCCATTGTTCATTGTTCATTGTTCATTACCCATGTTTATTGTACATTGACTACGTATTTCTACCCAATTGTTTTTTTTAATTCTTCAATAATTTTAGCTTGTTCTTCAATTGTTTTATCCTTTTCTTCAATTGCTTTATCCTTTTCTTCGAGAGATTTATCCTTTTTTTTAATAGCTTCGGCTTGTTCTTCTATCAGTCTTTCTTTGTCTTGTAGTTCTTGAATATAGTCATCTTCCATTTCCATTTCTGTCTGAATATCTTCGCTCTCTGATGCCATCCGTAAACGACGAATTATTGATCTATACTCTTCTGGAAATTCTTCTTCATGTACATTTAATATATGATGATTTTTTGTTCTGTTTTCCTGATCAAATATGCTCATTATCTTTTCAAGATCATTCTTGTGTCGTTTTTTAAGCTGTGGCATTTGTACTATCCATGATCGATGATGCGTACTTTGTATAAACTCACTGAATTCTTCCACTTCTTCTTTTGTCATAGCTTCCTGTGGAGCTGGAGGAACATATATAATCGCTTTATTTGGAACACCTATATCATAGCCCAATATATATATACAGTATATTTCTCTTGCTTTTTCTCCTTTTTCTCCGTAAACATTTCTTGGATTTTGATAATGGAATCCCAAATAGCGCCGAAATCGCATAATGTCTGATGGTAATTTTGCCTTTTGCAATTCTATCACTATCGTCTTAAATGTACCGTCGGACAATTCTATTTGAGCGGAGAAATCTAAACGACACACCGTAAAACATATTCCTGTTTCTTCGGTTTCCTTTTCTTTTTGTTTTCGTTTGCTTTTCTTTTCGATTTTGGTTCGACGAATTGTATGTTCCTGTGTAGAAAAATCCAATGCTACTACTTTTTCTCCGATTATCGCAGAAAGAAACAATTTCGCTACTTTCTCATCTTCCATCATAAACTTGAAGACTACATC
>JAIROC010000411.1 GCA_031257735.1 Bacteroidales bacterium
CCACCAGTGAATCGGCGTTTTGTACGCAAAATTCTCAAGCCAGCGATTCACCGCATAATACGCCACCGGCACGGCAATAATGTATGCCACCGCAAACTGAATCAGGAAACCGCGATTCAGCATCAGTATAACTTCCATTATCGTAGCGCCATGCACCTTGTGAAGCGCTATTGTTTTACGTTTCGATTTTGCGTTGAACAGAATCAAACCGTAAACGCCCATCACTGTTACAATGATAGTGATTAGCCCGAATATTGAAATTAGTTTGGAGAGATTGTTTTCCTGTATATAAAGATCATCAAGCCATTTTTCCAAAAACACAATGTCTGTCGGCTCTTTACTGAATTTTGTCCATGTTTCATTAATATATTTAACAGTGTTTTGTGCATTTTGTCCATTAATTTTAACAAACATATATATAGGAATCCACACTTTATTTAAAAAAGCTATTGGTTTAACCGGTTCATATAAAGGCTGAAAATTAAAATCGTTCGCTATTCCGATAATTTCAGCTTTACCGCCGCTACCCTGACCCCACATTTCCCTTCCGGATACATCTTTATCAAAAGTTAAACCGTATTGTTCAAGAAAAGTTCGATTTAGTATATATTTGTTATTCTCATCATCTCTGAAATCACGACCTTCAATAATATCTACACCGAAAAATCTGAAAAAATTAGGATTTACTATCCATATAAAAAAATGTACCGATTTATCATCCAACTCATTTCCTATAACAGGCATGTCATCGCCCGTTAAAAAACTGGAATATGTAACATCAAAAATATCCGGATTTTTCTTTAATTCGGTTTCAAAAATTTGCACATTTTGTGAAAGTTTAGCATGTACTTGATTAATAAACAGAATATTTTCTTTCTGAACTCCCCACGATTTTTTCTGCATATAATTGTGCTGCATTTTGATGAACGCGGCAGTAATTACTAAGAAAACAGCTGCAATAAATTGAATAACGATAAGAATATTCTTCAACAATTTACTACCGGACGAAGCTGTAAAAGACCCTGAAAGCGCCATCATAGGGGTGAAATGAGTTGAATAAAAAGCTGGATATATTCCGGCTAAAAATCCCATTACAAAAGATGCTATGCCAACCAAAATCAATGGCGTCAAGTTTTTTGACAAGGATAAATCGGCTTGAAAAAATGCCTTAATTATACTTGTACTAATAAGCCCAAAGATACATATAGATATCAAAAAGGCAATAAAAGACATTAGAACAACTTCCATGATAATGGAAAATTTAAGAAAGACAGGGTTTTCTCCAAATATTCTTCTTATATTAAATCCTTTTAGCCTGACAGGAGCCATTGACATGGAAAAATTAACAAAATTGATATAAGAAATAATCATAAGCAAGATACCGATTGCCAACAACGACAGTGTTGTCGCACGACTGATTTGTCCCTGTGCCGGAAATTTCAGATGCAAATCGGGCAATGCAGTTAGCTCCCATCTTGCTGAGTTGCCATTTTGTTCCACTGTTTTATTAAGGGCATTCAATATTTTATCTTTTCCTCCCCGACTAATTTCCAAATAAATAAATTTATCAGGATAAAATTCCGATTCTCGCTGTGGAAGATAAATTCCGTTTTTCAAACTGCAATTATCCGGAAAATCCTCGCATATTGCAGTAACTGTTATTGGAGTATTTTGGTCTCGAAAATAAAAAACTTGACCTAAAGGGTCGTCGCTGCCAAAAAATTTTTTTGCAACACTTTCCATAAGCATTGCTTTACCTTCTGTCGAAAGCGCTTGGCGAGCATCTCCTATTATTATTTTCGGTGTGAATACATCAATAAACCTTTCATTTGTATATACTGCAATTTCTCTAAATTCATGTTTATTGCCATTATTGTCTTCGACATCAAATTTTTGTATGTTATCGGGGTTTCCTTTGAGATAACAAAAATTTCTTACTTCAGGGAATTGTTCGATTCCTGTGACTGGCATCCTTATGTTACCCTGATTCGAGTTATTTAAGGAAGTCGTGTAAATGTTGTTCGCTTTTTCGAAATTCCTGTCGAATCGAAAATCATAATAAACCTGTACAACGATTACAAAAAATACGGCAAAAGCTATAGATAAACCTATGATGTTCAGAATGCTTGAGATTCTGAAACGTTTTAACAGAAACAGGAAGTTATGTAATATCAGTCTCATCTTTTATAATTCATTTTTTTGTTATATACATCTATAATAAACTGTTCGTATGATATTTCGGAATAATCCATCATACATTTGTCTGTTTTCATTTTTTGAATACATTGCCCCATATTGTTTAAATTTTGAAACCTGAATCTTAATATTCTTTCCATAATTCTTAATATTATTATCTACTTACATCATACCTATTCCGATTTTAACGCTTCCACCGGGTTAGCCGAAGCCGCCCTGTAGCTTTGCCAGCTAACAGTTGCAACGGTAATAAAAAACACCAACAAACCGCCGAGGACGAATACCCACCAGTACATAGGCGTTTTGTACGCAAAATTCTCAAGCCAGCGATTCACCGCATAATACGCCACCGGCACGGCAATAATGTATGCCACCGCAAACTGAATCAGGAAACCGCGATT
>JAIROC010000036.1 GCA_031257735.1 Bacteroidales bacterium
TTCTAACTCAATATGCCGAATACGATAACAATAACAGCAACAGACGGCTCCGAAGTCAAATTTGTCGATACCATTATCGGCGCAGGAGGAATGAAAGACGTTTACTTCAGCCCCGACAAATCGTATGTTGTGGCATTTTTCCGCGACAAACAAGATGCAAACGCCAAAGATCGCTTGCAGAATATCACAAGCGTTTATCGCGAACGTATTTTTAATGCTGTGGGCGGAAATTATTGGAAAGATGTTTATTGCTGGCCTACTAAAATAGTGGAGTATAATGGCAAACTCGGTCTGGTTTGCCCTTCTTATCAACAGGATTTCTTCTTTACTATTGGCTCTGCAAACAGTGATTTTCTTGGTATCAGAGGAAAAGAAAAAAATGGCAAATGGTTTGCTTCCGCTAAACATCAAAATAGAAATCTTGCTCCTGACGAAAAGGGAAATTGGTCCAATTATTTTCAGATTTGTATAACCATTAGTCGTGCGGTAAGGAGATTACACGCGGCCGGACTGGCACATTCCGATTTATCTTTTAATAATGTTTTAGTTGCTCCAACTTTGGATAGGGCTTGCATCATTGATATTGACGGTTTGGTGGTTCCCGGTAAGTTTGCTCCCGATGTATTAGGCACCAAAGAATTTATAGCGCCAGAAGTTTATGAAACCAAACATCTGAAAATGGGCGACCCAAATAGAAAACTGCCTTGTATTGCAACAGACAAACACGCATTAGCAGTAATGATATATTTCTATTTGTTGTTTCGCGACCCACTTGATGGCAAAAAAGTCTGGGATACTGATGAAAATAAGGATGAAGTATTAAAACGGGGAAAAAATGCACTATTTATTGAAAACACACAAAACACGCTAAACAGCGTAAGAATAAGCGATTTGCAGCCATCGCAGCTTCCGCAGGGCGACCCCCAAAAAATTCCATACACCGTTTGCGGGCCGTATCTGAAAAAGCTGTTCGACAGAGCGTTCATTGACGGGTTACACGACCCTGCCAGACGTCCAACCGCCGACGAATGGGAACAGGCATTGCTAAAAACGGTCGATTTGATGCAGCCCTGTCAAAATCCCAAATGCTGGCATAAATGGTTTGTGTTCGATAATACAACAAAACCTAAATGCCCGTTTTGCGGAACAGAGTACAAGGGCATTTTGCCTGTATTAAACCTCTACTCTTCCCGACGAGCAGGAGCATTTACAGCCGACGACTACAGGCTTATGGTTTATAACAATCAATATCAATATCTATATCAGTGGCATGTAAACCGGAATATATCGCCAAACGAAAAATTGACAGACGAACAGAAAAAACCAGTGGGACATTTTGTTTTCCATCAAAACAAATGGTCGCTTGTCAATGAGCGGCTTGCGGATTTAGAAGACAAAACCGAAAATAAAGAAATACCCCTTAATCAGGCTGTAGAACTAACTGATGGGAAGAAAATACTTTTATCTAAAGAAGAAGGTGGGCGACTAATAATTGTGCAATTAGTTAAAAATTAAATAAATATGAATATAAAAAATTTTATTCTATTTCTTTCAATGGTGTTGTATGCTGATATTGTGAGTTCCCAAACAATAGATGAATACCAACAAGCAATAGATTCGATTGAAAACTCTTTTTCATACGAATATGGTACAATTATTCTGCAAAATGGAATAATTAAAATAACGGTTCCGCCTGGATTTAAATATTTGAATGCACAACAAGCGGAACGTGTTCTTGTAGATTTATGGGGTAATCCTAAACATCCTGATATGACATTGGGTTTTATACTTCCTGAAGATCAGGGTATTTTGGATGAGCATAGTTATGTTTTCAATATTGACGGATACAACAAAATTGGTTATATCAAAGATGATGATGCCAAGAGTATTGATTACGGCGACCTACTCAAACAAATGCAAGAAGAAACAAAGGCTTCTAATGCTACCAGAATTAAAGAAGGTTATGAGACTATTGAACTTGTCGGATGGGCAACAAACCCATATTATGACAAGAAAACGCACACTCTCCATTGGGCAGAGGAACTGAAATTTGGAAATCAAGAGGTAAATACGTTGAATTATAAAATCAGGGTTCTTGGTAGATACGGAATAATTGAGCTGAATGCAATAGCATCAATGAAAGAAATAGGTCTTGTTTCTGGCAATATTAGCAGCATTGTGAATATTGTACAATTTGGTGAAGGATATGCTTATAAAGACTTTAATTCCAATACTGATGATATAGCGAAATGGACTATTGGAGGACTCGTGGCAGGAAAAATTCTTGCAAAAGCAGGTTTCTTTGCTGTCGTGCTTAAAGTTTGGAAAATTATTGCTATTGCTGTTATTGCGGCGATAGGTGGTATTTTTAAGAGTATAAAATCAAAAAAAGACAGGAATGAAGATTAGAATAAAGAAGATACTATAATAAAGAATATGTACACGGTAATTAGAAATAATCAACAGTTCGGCCCTTATTCCATTGATGCTTTAACAACGTATGTGGAAGATGGGAAAATTTTGAGAACCGATAAGGCTTTTCCTGCGTCTAAATCTCAAAATATCCAGACTGTCGGTTATTTTCTGAAAATCAGCGGACGGAAAGTGAAAATCAAACACAAAGGTTCCGTATTTCAACAACTAAAAGATATCGGGCGCGAATTGATCATTCCAAAGCAGGTTTTTTCGCGGAAAGAAATCATGAAAGACAGCCGACTTTTGTGGTTGGCGTTATTAGGACTTGCTCCTGCCTTTCTAATTGGTTTTTTCTCCACAATTCCTATTATAACTTT
>JAIROC010000134.1 GCA_031257735.1 Bacteroidales bacterium
AATTAACGGTAAGTTTTAAAGGAATACCATTAAATCGGGCTTCGAGATTTTTCTCTGTTGTAACAGTAAAAGAGTAGGAGGGGCTTTCTGAAATCTTAGTCGTACCCTCATACCAGGCACCGAACAGATAAAACAAGTCAGGGGAGGCAACTACAGTAGCTGTAGTGCCGTATTCATAGGTGCCTGAACCGGAAACTGAACCACCGGGAGAACTGTTGGCTACAATAGCTATATCTACACCTTTGAACCGGGCTTCAACAGTTAAATCTCTTGTAACTGTGAACGAATATACTGGCGTAGATGAAACAATACTGTCAGCTTCCGACCAAGAATCAAATATATAGTTTTTTTCAGGCGTGGCTTTTAAAATGGCAGTTGAGCCATAGCTGTAGATACCGCTGCCATCAATAGTCCCTCCTATAGTGACATTAACCAAGATGTTGAAGTCTTTCGGTTTAAACCGACAATAGATTTTTTGTTCCCCATTGAAAAAGAATGAAAATTCTGTGTTTGTGCTGAGAATTTCTCCTTCTAAATCGAAAAATCCTTCAAATAAATACCCCTCATCAGGAATGGCTGTGATAGTTACTTCTTCTTCAATATTATACTTGTTTCTTACCCCTTCAACTTTTCCTCCTGAAGTAGTAATGACTTGGAATGTACCAACGTAATCTGTCCGCCGGATTTGGTGAGTGATAGTTCTGGTTACAATTCCATTGTTTACGGTAAAACAAATGCTATCATCCTTAATTTCGCTCGAAATAATTTCATAAGAAATCTTTGGGAGTTCTTTGTTTGAGATAATAATTGAAGAATTCTCCTCTACGCTTGTGCTTCTTGTTTTTACATTAAAATTGTTGAGCTTAGGAATCTTCAGTTCTATGTCATTAAGGTTTCTCTTATCTACATTTTTAATGGTCAGGTTGACAGGGAAAGATTCTCCTATTTCGATTTCAGATGCTGCTTCTAATGATAGGTCAAAATCATAGTCAATAATCAAATCGCTATCGTCATTAGAGCACGAATAAAACCAGATTTGAAATAGTAATAGGAACACTAATAAAAGGCTCTTTTTCATAATGTATACTTTTTAAACTTTTGAAAGCTATTCACAACAACAGTAATTTTACACCAAATCGTATGTTAGGATTAGAGTTTCTGTACTTAACTTCATAATTGGGGGAAAATGCTGCAAAAACAGAAAAACTCGAGAAATTGTATTCTACACCAATTTCGGCATTAAGACCATAAATAATCTCGTCATCACGATAATATCGTACGGATGGAGAGAATTGATCCCTATTGGTTACTTTTTGATAGCCGGTGAACGGAGCAAATGTAAGATAGGGTAGAATAGATGGAATAGGGGTATCAAAGTATTTCCTGTATCCAATAGTGGCAATGTAATACAATAGCTCGGCCCTTGTGGTCATCCCATTAAATTGCTTTCTCAGAGAAAATACAGACCCATTGATAAATAGAGCGTTTCCATTGTATAGTATCCTCTCATACTCCATAACGCTGCCAATCCCAGTACTTCCACTAATTGAAAAACTTATGCTATTAGTGTTGTCATAGCGCTGTGCAGAAATACGACTAATCGTTGATAATATAACCGCGATTATAAAAGTTCTTTTGTTTATGGCAAAAGATAAATATTTAAAAGCTATACACATAAAGTTATATACATAAAAATCTAATCATCCTAGCTGCTCATTAAACGTACGTTTAATGAGCAGCTTTTAAGCACGAGTTAACCCCTTTTTAAAGTAAAAAAAAATCATTTTTTTATAATAAAGGATTAATCCGGAACATCCATTTTGGAGAGGCTTCGAGGCTTTTTGAAAAAAAAATATTGTAAAACTTGCACTTTTTGAATAAAAAACATATTTTTGTGCTCATTAAACGTACGTTTAATGAGCATGTAAAAAACAGTGACATATCGGTTGTTTGTGATACACAGCTATTAGCGTTAATAGCAGATGAAATTTGGTGATTAACAGAAGGTTAGATAGCATTTACAAACCATGTTCTTTCTGTATATAAAATAAATCTATTGGATTTTTTTTTGTCTTTTATAGGGTGCAATTTTATTAAAACAAAGGCATCGATATATCGTTCCTATGCCTTCTGTTCCACTTTGCTCAGAAAAAAATTACTTCAAAATGGCTTTTTTTAAAAAAACCACCAAATGGTTAAACTATGACTAATTGTAACAAGGAGATGTTCTCACTACCGTAGGGAGTGGAATTTAGAGATGGCTTAGTCAGTTTAGCTGTGTAATAGTGTCCGCCATTAATCCTAATAACCTAAAAAACTTAAGAAATCATCTAACAGATAATCATCTACTAGATTAACAATGCACTCTGCAGCGTAAAATCCCAAAATCCCAAATACTTCATCATACATACTTTAGGAAAAAATCACTTTAAAATTGTTTGATTAAAAAAAAGACGTAATTTTGTACGCAATAGTATGTGATTTCAAGATGTTATGTATAGCTTCAAATATTTAAATAAGAAATTTATTCACTAAGGAGTAGTATGTGAACGCAGGCACATCCCTTCCCCAATAGGGTTCTCCTGCTTAATGTTATCATGAGAGTAATTAGTAGTTCAGAATTCCGTAAAAAAATGGGGAATTATTTAGATTTAGCAGCGAGTGAAATCATTGTTATTCATCGAGGATCGACTGAGACATTTGTTTTAAAGCAATTGGATCGATTGCCTGATGTAGAGATAGATGTAAATGGTATATTTCGCCCTAAGAATGGAAAATCATGACTGACCAGAAGAAAAAGACTCCTAAAGAGAAGAAGAAAACAAAAAATGGTGAGATCGTAAAAGAAAGAAGAGGTTTGCCGAGAAATAATCTTCCTATCCAGTTACCTGATAACCATACATGGTTGAAACAGCCGAATTTAATCACAATGCTATCTGCTGATTTTAATACTCTACACTTAAGAGTATTAATAGCTCTAATAGAGAAACTTCAGTACTCGATAGAGCAATCAGCTAATCATGTACCATATCAACAACTGTCTATTTTTCGAGAACAGACTGTTAATAACAGAATAATAATAACGATACCAATGATGGATTTTGGTGTCAATGCCAATAACTATCCGGAACTCAGGAAAACGCTGTTACAACTTGCTACTATTCCGATAGAATTGGACGCTAAAGATCCTGTGACAGGTACGGCAAGTTGGGCTATCTCTGGATTGTTCAAAGCCTATATTCCCAAGGAGACCCACCGGCGGACTGTTAGCTTTGAATTTGACTATGATATAGCCAGAACTTTGGTAGATGTAGAAAAGGGATTTACCAAATACATTAAGGAAATCGCCTTTCAAACTCAAAGTAAATATACCGTAAGGATGTATATGCTTATCAGTTCGTGGAAGGATAAAGGAGGGTTTTCTATCACGTTAGAACGGTTTAAAAAATGGCTTAGATTAGAGAACAAATATCATAAATATAAAGACTTGTATAAGAGAATTATCAAGCCCACCTACGAAGAATTATTTGAAAAAGCGAATTGTTGGTTCGAGGTAGCGGAGATATATAGAGACGGAGAATCAGAGCCTTACAAACTAAATTTTAAAGTAGTCAGGGCTGTTTTAACTCAACAGGAAGAAGAATTTTTGAAAAATCATAAGAACAAACTGTATGACATGATGGCTCGGCAGTTTAAAATGAGTGATAAGCATATACAGAAGGTTCTTATGCATGTAACGATATCAAATGTACACCAAGCTATAAATAAAATTGTAGATTTAGCTGAATACGTTACCCAAAATTGGAACACTATTACCAATATACCTGAATATTGTACGAAATCAATTATCGCAAAACTTATGCCAAGTGAAGGGGTAATTGGTGAAGAAAGGGGAGATGAAGATTGAAAAACTTCTTTTTTGTCCACAAAATGAAAAATACCCAACAAATGCTCTTTTTTTGTCTCCAAAAACTTCTTTTTTTGTCTCCAGATTTACAATTCAAGATACTGATATTCAGTAATTTATATATCCATTTACAGTACTACTACTATCACTAACTGATAAATTAAACAATCTACAACCAAAAAAAACACAACACTTTCAACTCCAAATAACACCCCCTACCTAAAATAACACCCGCACAAACACAACACAAATGTTCTTTTTTTGTCTCCGAAATGAAAAAGAGCCAACAAATGCTCTTTTTTTGTCTCCAACTAATTTTTTGCAAAAACAAAAAACTTCTTTTTTTGTCTCCAACTAAAACATACTTTAGGAAAAAAGATTGATTTATATTAAAATCAGAATATCAATTCTATTTTAAACCATTTCTTTTGGCTCGATTGGGCTCAATCCCATTTTTTCGCAAATACTTATAAATTGTTTCTAAACTTTTAATATTCAAAGTCTTCTGTATATTATTTAATGTATAGCCGGATTTATATAGATTGACGCAAGTCTCAATTTTAGCTTCGTGTTCTTTATTTATACTGCCTTTTGGACGTCCAAATTTTACTCCTTTCTCCTTGGCCATTCGACGACCTGCTGAAGTTCGTTCAATTATAATATCACGTTCAAATTGAGCCAATGCTCCAAGAATGTTTGTCATTAGCTTCCCATAATGACCTTCAGTAGATATATTATCCTGAAGGGAAATAAATGTGATACCATCCTTATTAAATTTATCAAGTAGTTCAAGTACACCCCGCAATGATCGTCCAAGTCTATCTAATTTACAAACGACTATTGTATCTCCTTTGCGTATTTTTTTGAGGCACTCGTCGAATCCTGGACGATTAAACCGGGTACCGGTATATTTATCTTTAAAAATCAGTTCGCAACCATTCTTCATCAACAACTCCTCCTGAATATCCAATTTCTGTGCTGGAGTTGAAACACGGGCATATCCTATTCGCATTTTACTGAAGTTGTTTTAAAATAATTTGCGCCGGAATATTCATTTTAGAAAATGCGAACAATTTTTTACCTAAGTCTTTTAAGGAGGCTCCAATATGATATACTTCATCATCAATGATAATGAACCTATCATGAGAGTGTTTGTATTGTTTTATATCAACTTTTGGGTATTGACTATTATATTTTGATAAATCCAAATTGAACTGCGTAGTTACAGTTCCGGTGTAAATAGTTGCTTTCACTCCGGAAGTACGTTTTGACAGCATAATTAGAACACTTTCGTCAACATAGTTATCTATCAACACAATGGTTTTCTTTGCCGATTTAATGAGATTTGCAGCAAATACATAAGCGTCGAATATTTGACCATCAAAGAAGACACCTTCTACCGGAGGTAATGAAGTCCGGACGAAGAAATCTACTTTATCTTTTAATTCGCCAATTTGTTGTTGTTGTCTTATGAATTTTGCATTAACGTTATTTTCCAGTTGATTCAGTCGTTGATTGATGGAATATCCTTTTAATAAATAATCCTTTAAAATGGAATTGGACCATCGCCTGAAATTTGTTGCATTCAAAGAATTGACACGATAACCTACTGACAAGATAGCATCAAGATTGTAGATTTTCACCTGTTGAGTTTGCGTTTTCCCATCTATAGCACCGTGAGGAGTGGTTAGTTCCAAAATGGAACATACCTCTCGTTCATTTAATTCACCTGAGCTAAAGATATTTCCCAGATGCTTGGTTATAGCAGGTCTCTTAGTTCCAAACAGTTCAGCTATCTGTGCTTGCGTCAGCCAAACTGTTTCATTTTCTAATCGAACCTCTATCTTAACCGTTTCATCCGGTCGATACAATATAATTTCTCCAAAATTCTCCATATAATTACGATTTAATTTTAAAATACAAATATATAATAATCGAATAAAAAACTACCTGATTTCAGATAGTTTTATTGCACTTTAATTTTATTCGATTTAATTATAATTAAATCGAAATACAAGGAAACCGCATATCAATCCCATTAATATGTTATCTGATCATCATCAGATACATTCCCGGTTTCCATCTCTATACGGAGTTTCCTTTCAGGTTTTTTAGCCTGAATTCTATCCGCTACAGGCTTATATATTTCAAATGATTCTCTAAACATGGCATGTTACTTGTCGATATTGTTTTAATTCTTTTATCTAAAATTTCAAAGGAACAATTCTCTCACACATGAAAATGAAACAACATCGGCATGGCAATGAACTCTTCTTTTATCAAAATCGACACTTAGCAGTTGGTATGAAGGAAAACATAGAGATAACTCATAGGTAACTTTAAAGTAGACATACATACCTGTGTTATCAATGTGAAATTCTGAAACAGTACCTTCGGTTAATTCTTCAATCTCTTTGATTATTTCAGATTTCAGTTCTTCTAATTTTTCTAACGGTATTTGAACTTTGTTCATTATTTTTAATTGTTAAGATTATTGTTGAATAACTTCTTCAAGGCTGCTCTTGGCACTTTCCATCTGAGAAATAAATTCTTTTCTATATTTTAAGTTAAATTTTCATTGACCTCTTTATATTCTTATCATTTTCATTGAGGAACTGGTTAAGAACATTAGCTATAATCTGTTGCAGAGGAACTTTCGTGTGAACTGACAATAATTTAAATTTATTATGTATTATTGTTGGTATTTTTGTATTAGTTTCCCCTACTCCATAATCTATCTTTATGAAAATATCCTGATAGGTATTTCCTATTTTATTTTTTTCCATGGTAGTAGCTAAAGAATATGGTACTTCCGCAATATTTTCTTCTTCTATAGCTTGTGGTTTAATATTTATAGAGGATTCATTTTTCTCTTCTTTTTCAATTTTACTACCGATTGAAACTAAATTTGCTATACCGGCATTTCTTTTCCTAGAATTTGATAATGTATTCATAATATATATTTTGTTACTTTTAAAGCAATATACAACAACAGTAATATTAAAAACTTGCACAACGCACGGATGTGCCGAGAACCCCCTGAGTGTAGTCGAAACTCAAAGTAATATAGCTACTGCTGAAGTCTAAGGTGCAAATATAATTGTCTACAATCGTAGCGCTACAGTAATAACCGTAAATACCAACTTCCTCTAACCGTTCATCGCTGTTACTCCTGATACCCGCCGCTGGAAAGAATATCTCCATCACATCGCCTTCCACTTTATCAAACGTGATCCACATACCTTTCCCGTTATCATCCCATCTACACGGGAGAGATGTAATAAACTCCTGTTCTTCATGAGTCAGCAATCGTTTATCTTGCTTTTTTGCAGCTATTGAGGCGTTCTGATGACTGAAGTGCTGCTCGCCTGCGTGAATCCTACCGTCCGGAATCTCATATTCACTAGTAGCTCTGTTGCACATGGCGAGTTCGGCATCTTTCAGATTCTCCATATCTAACCATATAGGCTGACCACAAATCAGCACATGAACAGCATTCGTACGTGATTCATTTTTTTGTTTCATCGTTTTAATTATCTTTTATATGATTAATTATTGTTTCTAATATTTCCTCGCATAATGCTGTATTTGCTTCATTTTCTTCTGTTATGCCGGTCGTTGTAATATTGCGCTGATAGGCAACAGAAGAATCTTTTATATAGCTATCTAAAACAGAATAAGGTAGCTCACTTTTTTGTGCATATAGCTGTTTAAATTCAAGAAGTTGTGGTTTTACACGATTCATCACTGCAGCAACGGTTGTTTTGTAATTTAATTTTTTTCTAATAGTTATTATTTTGTTCTGCAATAGTTCGTAAAATTGTGCTGTTGAATCTATATCGAACTCATTTGGTTGGAATGGAATAATATAAATATCGATCATATAATAGGAAGTAATAACTCCTTCTTGCATCATGTTTCCTGGGAGATCTAAGAGTATAATATCATAACTGTCTTGTAGAAACTCAATATTATCTTTTACATCAGAAGAAGATATTTGGATGATCTTATAAGATTCAACATTTTCTCCACCTTCTCGCTGCCTTTTTCTATATAAGGTTTGTTGCCTATCATCAGCATCAATGACAGCGACATTTAGCCCTTGTTTTTTTCCTTCAGTGAAAAGATAATTTGCGAAAATTGAGGTTAAGGTTGACTTTCCTACCCCACCTTTTTGGTTTGCAAATGATACAACCAACCCCGGATTAAATATTTGTCCCATTTTTAATTCATTTAAGTTTTTGGCAAATATATGTTTTTATTTATCTATCTACAAATTTATTTATCTATTTTTTTATTTATCTGTTTATATTTATATCTATGTGTATATTAATATACGTATACATACATACATACAAGTAGCAAAGTATACAAGTAGCAAAGTATACAATCGTTTTGTATATTTTTTCTTTTGAGTATTTAGAGAATGGATTTTTCTTATTATTTTTGTTTCGTTTAATAAGCAAGGTGTCTTTTTGTCCGGACAAAAAACCTTGCCACAGCCGAGCTGCGGATTAACTCCCTGCAGTCATAATTATTAGAATATGAGTATAGAACAAAAAAGAATACGAATAGAATTACGCCTTTCTTCTGAGGAGAAGGCACAATTTAAAAGGAAGGCTGCCTCTTTGGGTTTCAGATCTATTTCTAAGTATATAAAATTAGTCATTTTAAATCAACGGGAAATAAAGCCGAAGGTAGATGTAGAACTTGCACTACAAATACGAAAAATAGGAGTTAATATTAATCAGATGGTGGCGCTTTGTAATCACTATAAGACAGATAAAGTTATAAAAGACATAGGTTTATCTTTAGAGAGTGAAATACAATTATTAAATAAAATCCTGGCTAAATTATGATTGCGAAATTTGATAAAAAACCTTTTAGTAGTTCTGCTCTATCATTTAAAGTTGATTACCATACCAAAAAAATAGAAGCAGGTAAAGGAGAGTTTTTGTATTCTTCGGTTGTGAATAGTTTTTCTGACTTTACTGATGTGGCTCATCAGGTTGCCGGTTTAAATGAAAGGGTAAAATATCCCTTTCACGAGGTAAGTTTAAATCTCCCTAAGGGTGAATCATTAGATGATGACAGGTTTATTGAGATTGCAAAAGATTTTATGAAAAAAATGAAGTATGATAATACTGCCTACTCTATTATTCGTCATACGGACAAAGAACATGAGCATATTCATATTCTATTTACTACTGTTGATCTTGAAGGAAAGAAGGTCGATAGATTTAATGAGAGGCGGAGAAGTCAGCAGGCTTCCAGGGAGCTGGAACAGAAATACACCCTTAAAGAAACGGTTTATAATAAATTTGATAAGAATACGTTTTCTGAGATAAAGGCCAGGGAGTATTATTTTCATAATGCACTTGTTAAAGGGTTAAAGTCATACCAATATGAAGTTATATTGAATGAAAAGTTGGATGGTACTATACTATCAAATATTGGCGATAGAAGCCTTACCAACTCCGAATGTGAAGTTATTTTAGGTACAGCTCTTTATGATGAGATAGGTTCCATTTTGGACATGGGTAACTTCTTCAACAAATTATTTAAAGATGAACTTCTTTCTATTATGGATAATAGTTTTTTGGAAAGTAAAAGCTTTGTTTCATTTAAAAAGCTATTGGCTGATCAGGGTGTATATATGAGATTAGTTAGTGATAAGGGCCAATCAAAATATGTATATGGGTTATCGAATGTTCCTATATATTTCAATGATACAACTTTACCTAAGAGATACCGGTACGGAGAGATTACTTCTCTTAAATGGAATGAAAGATTGAATGTGGAGGTTGATCAGAAGGAGGTGGGCGGTTCTGCGCTCCTTTCCACCGGTACAACAAACATAGAATTATCTGCTGATGAACAGAAACATGTAATTTACAACTTGGTTTACCTGGCATTACACAATTCTGATAATTATGAAGAATTTAGTAGTAAGTTGAAATATGGTAATGTGTTTTTAGAGGAGCATAAAAACTCGAAAGGGGTGTATGGATTGTCTCTCACTTTATCTTCGGTAGGAAATCCAGTAACATTTAAAGCATCAGATGTTTCTAAGAATCTTAGTTACCCAGCTATTAACAGGTATTTTACTTCGATTGAAAATCCAATCAGTCGGGTTGCTAATGATACAGGTGTGATAAAAAGCATAGCTGAGGATACGAATAAATATATACCTTTGTTTTCTCAGTTGGCATTATCGCTTATGCTATCCGGAAGTGACCGGTACGATAGGGAATTAGAAAGAGAAGAAGAGGACAATCAGGAAAGAGACGATTTGAAAAAGAAGAAAAAGAAAAAAAATATGAATATTCATAAAAACTAAGTATATGTGTAAAAAGACAAATTTCTTTGCTTTCCGCATGGGAAAGAATATGAATATATTTGACAATAACGAAGACTACGACGAATCCGGATAAGCCCCGCATCCACTCCGGATCCGCCGTCAGGAGAAGCCGTGAGCGCTTTCCCCCGGCATAACGTAAATCATTGTAAATCAATAAAATGCATTTGATAGGATTTAGCGAAACAAAAACAACCCCATGAAAGGAATAAACCCACAAAAATAAATTGACAGTAAAATATATTTACATACTAAACCCGTGCTATTATAACCCATTACATAGCTAATCCACCCTTATTTGAATAGCTTTATTATAATATCCGGATGGAGGCAACCAACAGTCGACTCGTCTCTTACGCTCACACATAGGATACCATTGTAATTTACTATCTTCTCAATATCACTGGCATATCTAGACGCTATACGTTCAGCCAGATATATTGCGGACATATGATCTACACATGACAAATACAAACTCTTATCACGACTTTTAAAAAAATCTATCTGCCATTTAAGATCGAGTATATATTTGTGTATCACATCCGAATCCCATAATCTATTAAATTCCTTTAATTCCCGTTCCACATTCATTAATTTATAGACCAAACCAATTCACATAATCACATAACCATCCGTAGGGCTATCCAATAAGATCGTGCTTCTTTAGCCATCTACGGCCACCAGGAAATGCGTAGCATAATAGGAATGCGATACACGGAACGCCTATAAATGCAAGTACAATATATGCTCCCATTTTATTCCTCCTTTTTAATAATTAATAATCCTAAAACGGTTGAAAGCTATACACAAAACACTATTCATATTTATCTTGGTGGTTGAAGTAAACCACGCCAATAATAGCAACGATTGTCACAAATACTGATACCGCAATTGCTCCCATTTTATTCCTCCTTTTCTTTTTTGTTTCTAATGAGCCAAAGCCCTGTTACTAAAGTTGCCGCTGATGCTATAATAACAGACATTATCACCCAAGGGTTTTCCATGTCACCAAAAGCAGAAGACAGCAATAAAGCTGTAATCATATATTTAGCTATATCCATCAACCACTTACCAAACTCTTTTTTCATGTTGTTACAAACATAATGATTTTAATTGATTTCTGGCCTTTTTTGCGGCGTCGATTCGTTGAGTTCAATTGCTGCAATCATACCTACTCTCAACTCTTCCTCTTTCTCTACATTAGTAAACAAATCAAATCCGGAATATTCATCGAATATTTCTTTCAACTCAAAATATTTATCTATGCATTCTTCTTCCTTTAAGTTCTTATTAAATTCGGAAGAGTAGAGACTTCTTAGAAAATCTGTCGGTGACCATTGGTACCCGTCGAGCAATTCTTCTTTCGCTTCTTCCCTGGCAAAAATGACTTCTTTGCCTTCTTTCAACAGCGACAGATATTTCTCATATGCTAGGTTAGCACGTTCAATAATTATTTCTTTCAGCATTTCCTTATCCCTAAATAAATAAGGATGTGATATTTCAATGATATGAAACATCTTTTGTTGCCAATAGTCCGTGGCTTTTAATGTCATTACTGTCATACTTAAATTGTTAATTGATTATTAATATTTTGCTTGTTCTCAATCTGTTTTTTCAAATCGTCATTGAAATCCTTTTCAACCGGTAACTTCAACTCGAGCGATTGACCAAATTTATATTCAATAATATTCTCCGCTAATTTTTTAAGATATTCAACCGATCTTGGGAAAGAGACCTGGTAGTTCAATTTACTTGCAGTATCGTTTATGCGGTCAATCTGAACATTTTCTTTTCCAAAAAAATAATTTAAAGTTTGTTCCTGAAATAATTTCTGAAAAATCCCTTCACCTTCTCCATTTGAATTATTTAATTCCACACCAATATAGATTCGTTTATCATTTTCTTCCAGACCTTTGCTAATAGAGATATGAGATAAACCTTCATTCAAATTGTTAAAGTCTAAATTCAAAGACTTTATCGTATATATAAGTCCGAAAAGGTCGTTGTCATAATTCAACTCAATCGATTGGATTGAATTATGATTAATCAATGTCTGAATAGTATTGATCTGTCCATCGCATAGTGACCCCTCTGAGGAAACAAACAGAACATTTTGTTTATTGTCCGGGAAATAGTGCATCTGATAATATGCTAACCCATCTAATATGCTTTCACATAAGTGAAGCTTTATTGGAGAACTACGATCAATCATAGATGAAGCAATTGTATCATACCGGGAACCAAGTGCACCTTTAAAATATTCATTCCGTTGACTTATCCCTTGTATTCCGGAAGGATTGACAAGCCTTATACAAGTGTTTTCATACACCTTCACCTCCCCCTCTTTATTAACGACCTGCTGTCGTTGCATAAAAGCACCTTTCCATTCCCTTGTTTGCAGCACCTCGGGATCAATACCTCGTTTCGTCAAAAAAGAAAGATTCTTCAGGGGTTCACACCTCTGAATGACCCTTAATATATAATCCTGATCCAACAGTTCATTATTGAGTTTAAAATCACTGTGTTCAGGGAGGATTGTTTTCCCCGAGTCAACATAAGTCTGTAATATCTCCCCTGCTTCCCTGAATGATATATTCCTCCCTGTTTCCTTATATACGTGATCAATCATAATATCAAGTATAGTAGACCCTTTTATCTTATCGTTATGCACATCCCAATACGTATAGAAATCTTTTGCATTCTTCTTGATTATTATCGTCTGATCCCCACCTGGAGATTGCATCTTAGGATTTTTATAAGTAAAACCCTCAACTGGTTTCCAGCCAAGAATATCCCGAAGAAAATCGGGTAGACTAATATTAGTCTTCAAAAGATCAAAATCAACTTTCATAACACAAATATAAACATTTGAAAGTTATACTATACATAACTATTTATCGTCACCTGTGTCCTTGCTGCAGAGATGATAAGAACAGTTATTTTACATCGTCTATTGAATACACTAGCAATCTTGGTATAAAGATAGCTGTTTTTATCTTCTGCCCAACTATTTTACGAGAAAAGTTCGCAAACACTCTCAGGACAGTTGATTAATGTTAATGTATTAATTTTACTGCCGGCTTGAATTTCTCATAAATAGCTTCATTCAAAGAATATATAATATCCGCAGCATTTCTGAACATTATAAAACACCATTCTTCGGTATTTTTCAACGTATATACCGTTTTCACCGAAGACCCATGTGTAGCCCTTATTTGTTTTATTGCCCGGGTAGACATATTCACTATATCTTCGGTAGGAAAAAATTCCTTTTTCAGTCCCAAAGATAAAAAAGAATTTGAAGTGTCTAAAAGAATGCTACCACTTTCCGCCCGGTTCAAAAAGAAAATAAAGGTTTTAAGAATTTCCAACGGATTTTCTTTACCTATGAGTAGATTAAGTTTTTTATCTTTACTTAATTTCTCCAACAAATAAGAATAAGCAGCTGGAAAAAGATGAATATAGTATTCACTATTTAAATCACTATTTACCACCCTATCATATTTACCCGGATCAAACGTAATAAGGAGTTCATCAGCAGAAGCATTGCCATTGTCTATACTACATATCACATTATCAAACTTAAAACTCGAAGTTTCGATCTCTGCCAGGTTTCTAATTCTGTCCGATTCTTTAAGAACAAATCCATGAAAGGGTTGTACTTCATTCCTATATCTAAAATCATCCAAATGGTTGATATCGAATATATATGCTAATACACTTTCCTTATCAGTTACAACATCAAAAACAAATTCTTCTTCCTGAAGTAAAGACTCAACATCAACCTCTAGGAACAGTCCCAACTCATAAGGGGATATTTCCGTAAAGTTCATCAATTCAATACAAGACACTTTTCCTTTTTGAGGAGAATACAAAATAAAGTGTCCTTTATCAAATTGATATATATGCATAAAGTCACCTGTCTCAACGGGCCTTGTATTTTTTAATAAACTCTTATATGTAACAGGTTCATTCATACAATTTTATCTTTTTGTTATTTTATCTTGGTTTGGAGTTGAAAAGGGTTTTAAGAGTTCTTTCACTTCTTGCAAAATCTTTTCATAATTTTTATACACCATAGCATCCATTAACTCACGATTGGTCACAACGTCTTTGGTATCAATTATACAACTAAATTGGGGGATTTCTTGCTCAACAGCCGGCGCATAATCAAATTGAGCGCTAAAAAATGGCGGTTTTCCATTGGCAACCTTACCAACAAAATGCCCTGTAGGCTGCCCTGCAATATCTCTTGCAATGATTACTTTTTCTTTTTTAAGAGACTCGCTTTTACTTCCCCCTCCCAAGTCTTGTGTTGTGAATGATTCAGAAACCTGATCAATATCGCCCAACAGGTCTTGAACCATTTTAGCTGTTTCATAATTGTTTGTCTGACCATATGCCTGGGTTGCGCAATTCGAACGCAATATTTTTGCTGGGTCTTCTCCTAAATTATTTTTCGCTTGCGCAAAATCCTGCAAAGCTAATATTGTAGCAACAAAATGCTTCCTCACGGTAGCGATAAAATTTTCTAATCCTTGTAAAACGATGGTAGGAAACTCATCGATAAGAAGTACACTTTTAGATTTACCCGGATTATTCATATTAAATAATATCACAGACAAAATACAGCTAATGGCCGGAGAAACTGCCTCCCGTATTGCCGGCGCATTTCCTATGCAGAAGAGAGCAGGATTCTTTTTGTTCGTAATATCTAAATCAAACTCTTCATCTGCTTTAGGTGAAAAAACCCAAAATATATTTCTGTTATTAAGCATGCTCAAAGGTGTTTGAGCCGATGAAACAGCTCCAGCCGTTTGCTGTTGTGCATTTAATCTGTAAGCCGATAACATTGACGACATAGTTAAACTAATTTCTTCGTCTTGGGACAACCATTCAAAAACAGCATCAATTTCACCCAAACATATCGCTATTACATGAGATAAAGTATTAATTCCTTTATGTCTCTCCTTATAACACTTGTAAGCAACCGAATAGACATAAGTCATCGCATTGTTCGCCCAGAAGTCCGTTTTATTTTTCCACGCAGGCTCTAAGTTTTTCATTAATGTGATAATGATGTTTCTGATGAATAGAGTCTCATTGCCCTTGGGCATATATTTTTCAGAGAAAACATTCACCCGGACCGTCCGGGTCATATCTATGAAATTGACAAATGCGAATTTTAGTTCACAACCATGTTGCTTTTGGAGACAGCCATAGGCAACCCTGGTTAACAGCGGAGACTTATCTTTATCCGGATCACCCTCCCAGTCATAGACACACATAGCATAATTACGTATACAACACTGTTCTATTATTGATTTTATAAATGTATCAGATTTTCCTCCTCCGGTACCCGATTCGATATAAACTCCCTGCTGGGGTTTATGAATAGTCAAATCACCCTGATCCGTTCCAAAGGTAAAATAGAAATCACTCTTTTCATTTGTAATGCC
Organism: Bacteroidales bacterium; assembly: GCA_031257735.1. GTDB lineage: Bacteria > Bacteroidota > Bacteroidia > Bacteroidales > WCHB1-69 > JAIROC01. The sequence continues at coordinate 15,725 of JAIROC010000134.1, forward strand.
AAAGATGGATTCTGTTTTAAAAGATTTTCTTTTGAACGCAGATATGGCATAAACAGAAACAAATAAATACAGAATAAATATACCCGGATAAATAATCAGATCATATACATCAATGCTAATACACCCCAAAATAAAGATTAATGCCAAGAGAAGTGTATTTACAAATAATATATACTTTGTTTTCTCGTCTTTAATACGCACATTGGCCGGTGCAACAAGAATAAACCCTGCATACGACGCTACAAACAAAAAGCGCATAGTAATACCCTTTGAAGCTATTTTGTCCACAAGACTATGCGTTGGCAAAAAATGCAAGTTACAATCTTTCATCCAACCAATAAGGACGAAAAAAAACAAGACTGTTAATACAATCACAATTACTCCTGATACGTAGTGTTTTTTTTCTGATTCCATGTTTCACATAGTCAATTCTAACGGTGACACCTTATCCTGATTAATATTCCTTTCGATGCGCTGAACAACATCTTTTAGTTCCCTTTCTACTTTCATCAATTCCTCTCTTTTAGGAAATTCATTGTGATTGACAGCGATTACACTTGTTAGCTCATGTTTCAACTCTTTTGATATATCTGAATGTTTACTTATGATTGATTCGATTTTCTCCAAGGCTTTAATGAAATATTCTCCGGCCAATTCGGGCGTTCTAGGCATCGTACCATTATTGTGGTGATATGGAATGTTACTCTCCGGATTAGTGATATAAAATTTATTCTCGTATGTTTCAACCCCCAGGTGGATAGTAGCCTGTGCACGGATATTGATATCAAAACCGTAAAGTTCTCCTATTTTGAGCAGATTGACGCTATCCTTATTATCCGCTTCAACCAAGGAATTTAAAGCAATCCCGGCATCTTTTATGTTGTTATATGTTCTTAACGGGGTATTCTCTTGAATGAATATCTTACTTTTTTCTTTGTCGAGCTTTGGTATCGTAATATCTATTTTGAAAATTATGTTGCCATCCTGATCTCTTGGAATAGCATTAAACTTATTTTGGTCTGCAGTGAGTTTCTTTAATGTGCTTTCATTCTTTTCTAACTTTTCATTAAGAGAAGAAATTACGCTTTCCTTATTCCGGATTTTATCATGAAACGTTTTTTCTTCCATCTTCAACTGTGCCAGTTTACGTTCCAGTTGTGCTTTTTCCAATAGGCTACGATCACCGGAGAGAACGGCAATATAATCATTGTAATTCATTCCGGTTTGTTCATCCATTCCTCCCTCATCAATCGTACGCACATTAATATCCTGTGATTTTATTTGTGAGATGAAGTTATGCTTGGTCGCCTGTAAATTGAATTTATAAACATCTAATGTTTTTTCCACTGCATAGATGAATACGTCCACTTTATTACCGGCATGATTTTTAGCGACCCAATTACCTGCTCGGACAGCACGGCCATTGCGTTGTGTAAAATCTTTGGGTGTCCAAGGTATGTCGAGATGGTGTACGGCTACGGCGCGTTGCTGGGCATTTACGCCTGTGCCAAGCATTTCAGTAGAGCCAAGACCCACGCGGATAGTTCCTTCATTCATGCCCTGTTGAAATTCCTTCTTCTTCTTAAATGTATTGAAGTTTTGGATGAATTGCACTTCGGATTCAGGAACACCGGCAGTGACTAACTTATTCTTTATTTCAGAGTAAACATCCCATTCTTTTTTGCCATCGTACGTACCTATATCACAAAAAACAAATTGAGTGCCTTTCACGTGGTCGTAGTTTTTATAATATTCAAGCAGATTTTTTACACAATTAGTTATCTTATTGTTTTCATGATCGCCAAATTTAACAGGATTGATCAATCTCATATCAATAGAGGCTTTCATTGCGGTATTTGTAGCGATGAGCATTTTTGCCCGTTCTTCCGATTCGGACAAGGGTGCACGGAAGATCAACTCACCATCAGCGGTTTTGGCAAAAGATTTGAGCCTGTCATACATATCCACCTGATCGGGGGTTTGTTCAATATGAACAAGAATTTCGTTTTTGTCTGGGCGATCTACCCCAATCATCTCTGCTGTTTTATAATCTGTTATGCCGCCATAAAAAGTCGCCAATTCAGGGACTTTACAAAAATGTCTGAAGCGCTCTTTTTGAATAATATCATTAGTCACGCTGAACTCAAATTCTTTTGACTTGACTGCGTATGTGGCCAACCAAGCGTCAAACGAAAATATACCCTGATCCTTCAGTGCTTGCGGTCTGAGATAATTGAATATATTGTATAATTCTGTTAGCGAATTTGAGATTGTTGTTCCGGAAAGGAATGTCGCTCCAAGATCGTGGCCGGTTTTCTCTTGAATGGTACGAATAGCATAAAGCATATTTTGAGACCGTTGGCTACCGAGTGGAGTACCGAGTCCGGCTGCCCGGGTATGCCTGGTTACAAATGACAAATTTTTATACTTATGGCTCTCATCTATGAATAAATGATCTATCCCCATTGTTTTGAAATCAATGACATTGCCTTTGTGCTGCATTAATTTGTAATTTATCGCATCCAGTTTGAAAGTAAGTTTCTCTTTTCGCTTCTCTAACTGTTTGTAGGCTTTTCGTGCTTCTTTATCATCAGTGGAAATTAAGGTGTGGAGTGATTCTTCTAGCTTGGATAGTTCTTCGTTCATGATTTTTTTCTGTACTTCCAAGGATTGAGGAATATTTTCAAACTGTTCGTGCGAAAGGATAATAACATCCCAATTATTATTTTGAATTTTAGCAAGGAAAGTATCTACGCTATCTGACTTTAACTCTTTTTTTGTGGGATACAAAACTTTTGCATTGGGATAAGCCTTTTGGTAAGTTTCGGCGATGTCATATATATTTGCCCTTAATCCAAGAATAGCCGGCTTATTGACAAGGCCCAAACGTTTCATCTCATATGCTGCAACACATTGTATGAGCGTTTTCCCTCCACCAACCTCATGATCGACAATGCCACCACCGGTAAGCTTGAGCATAAGGATAGTGTCCTTCTGTGACGGATAAAGTTCTTTAATACCTAGATTGTCATAATTCAAATCAGGAAGAGTTTGAAAACTACCATCGAAGGAAGGCTTGACGGTATTCCTGAACTTATTATTATAAATCGTTTCCAATTCTCTTTTATTGTAAGCATGAATTGTTCCCAACCATTCTTTAAATGATCGATGCATATCATCAATAGTGGCACTCATTTCTTGAATGCCCTTCACGTCAGGGATATGAACCTCATTATTATCAATGACTTTCTTGATTGTCATTTCCGGTATGGTATCGAGCAGGGCAAACCGGAACACCTGGTCATAGGTATAATTCCTGTTATAGGAGCGGACGCTATACTTCTGAGCTGCGTATGGGCTGTTGCTGTCACTTCTGTTATAGGAACTGGCGCTATGCTTTTGATGGATGGATGTACTGTGGTTGTAGCTATCTCTTTTGACGATAAAATCATCCGAACTCGGTAAGTACGTAATACTCAAAAAATGTTTATCATGCTCATCCGTACCGGGGGGATTAAAAAGAAATTTGGAAAACTGGACATAATATTTCTCTGGAATCCAGCGTTCACCCATATTGATTCCGATTTCATTCAAGGGCAATGGCTTGGGGGTAGCATCTTCCAATGCCTTTATAGAGTTTTTAATTTCTCTTACTTTTTCAGCATCACCACTGAATTGTTCTAAATAGGATCGCAGCAATTCCTGCTTTTCAATCACATTCCCGGATATGAATATGGCAGCGATCTGATACTCATCCGTTACAGGATTATAGTATATCTGTTTACTATCAAGAAGTTCATTTTTTACATCTTCTTCTAATTTGCCACTCAACAGACCGATATAGGCTAAATCAATGAAATTAAGCTCATTCAGAGAGACATTTAGCGCTTCATTGACGGTTAATTCATCGACTCTCTTTCTTATCGATACAGGTTCAAAAAAAATGTCTGACTTCTCAATATCATTACCTTTTCGCCTTTCCAGTCCAATCAGTTCCAAATAGTCACCGTCTTCACTAATTAGGATATTTCTACTGTTCAACAGAAAATCATATTCTACAATAAACGAATTATAAAGATCGTTTAAACGTTCTCTTGCAACAGCATTTTCTTTCTGGGTGTTCTTTTCGGTGTCTCTCAATTCAAAATAGGCCTCTTTTAATTCTGAATACCTGTCATGTTCAATTTTTTCGGCATCTGTTTCCGGATTGGATGGGATTTCCATCTGTTGAGAATAAAACATCGTATCGTTAAATAGAGAGAGTTGTCCGGATGGAGAAGGTGAAAACGGTGAAATTATTTTTTCCTGAAGGCTATAATATAATTCATGGTTGAAGTTTGTAGCCATATCAGACTGAATTATTTTTTTCATCTTTTGAGCAATGATCATTTCCCCGCCCTCTTGGTGAAAAATGGTCGTTTCTCTTCCGAATTGATTGGGTTTTACTTCAACTTTAGAAAACACAACATTGGTTAGCTCCTGATGATAGTAGTCGTTAATAACATTTTTATTCCCGGAGGATATAAAAAGTTTCTCTTTGTCAGAGAGTTTTTTGTCTCGCAGGCTATCCTTTTGCAAAATGATCATATCCGATGCTACTTCTATACCACCGGTGTTTATAAATAAATTATTAGGCAGTCTTACTGCAGAGATCAAATGTGATTCTTTTAGCAATGCTCGGCGTAAAAATTCATTCCCCGAACTATCCATTACACCCGTACTGCTAATGAAGGCAAGTACCCCGCCGTCCTGCAGCATGTCCATTCCTTTGAAGAAAAAATAATTATGGATACTCCGGGATGATTCTCTGCGGGCCTTATCTTTACCGTTAACGAAAATAGGGTCAAAGACAGGAACCGTCCCGAAGGGAATATTTGAAACTACAAGATCAAATGAGCGTTCATATTTTCGTGGGAGCTTCTCGAAACCCTGTATCATGATTTCTTTATCCGGATGGAGAGCTGAGAGGATTTTACCGGTAATCAAATCTTTTTCAATAGCTGTCTTCTCATTGGCATGTATATGGTCGAGAAAAACCCCGGCTCCAGCACTTGGTTCCAGCATCCTCTGAAAGGATATATCTTTTAATATCTCATTTAGGGAGGAAACAACCTCATGCGGTGTGTAAAATGATGTAAGAACACTATTTTTAATGGATAATAGATATTTCTCATATTCCGATTTATTATCCTGAGTATATAAAGAAAGAACCTGATGAAGATGTTTTATTGGTTCAATCAGGTTCCTATCACTATCACTGAATAAATCAGGTTTATTCGAAGGGAGTAAAACTGCTTTTATTCCACCAAACCCTTGATAGCTTCTTAATATCTCCTTTTCTTGCTCTGAAATTACATTTCCGGATAAAGCAATCTCAATAGCCCGGATATTATTCTCCAAGACCTGTTTTTTGTTATAGGCCATAAATTAGTGGGTTATCAAATTTGACTTAAATGTTTATAGCGGAGATAATCACTCGATTTTTTATCTTGAAATTGATATGTCTACCACCTCCCCTTTCATATATCTCTATTTTGAAAACTTTCCGGTCAGGAATGGTAAACTTGTCGAAGACCAGGACGAATTTATGATCTTCATTTGCTTTAATCTGTGTTTTTAGGTTATACTCATATTTGTTGTTAATAACAGTTTCTTGTTGTACCGCATCCCGGAGTTCTTTCTGATCAATCAAAAAACATTTAATGAAATCAATATCGAGATTGATATTTGATGAATTCTTGATTTCAAAAACGAAATAAAAAAGTTCGTTCCGAATAAAAAGGTTGTTCAAGGAAAACTCAAATTTGTTTTTCTTAAAGCCCTTATTGATTATATTTCGTTTAGCTTCAATCGCTTTCTTGCATATTGTTTCTACCGTCTCTTCATTCATATTAACTTTGGCTACAGATTCGCTCTCATCAGAGAGATTATACACATAGCTAAGAGCATAGTCAACGACGACAGCTACATTATAGCAGATACCTTTCTCGTCGACACAGAACAGATTGGAGTAATCTTCACTTGATAACTCCTTTAAAGGTGCTATTTTGATTATATTGCCAGCAGAGGTTTTTTCTGCAGAAAAGGCTTGGTCATTTCCCTCACGAAAGTAGATAATCTTACCCGGGAAGATAATATGCGCTACGTTTTGAGTGTTGACCTGAACAGTCGCTTTTTTTGCCTCAGTAGCTGAATCCGGATAGAAAACTGAAGGGTCATTGATTTTAGCTTTATAAAAAATGCCGTATGTGTATATCTCACCTGACTTTGAAATGATCGTTAAGTTAGTTGCTGCAGTGAAATTTTCTTCCATCGCGATGACGCGGACAATATTAGGGGATTCAGGAATAATTTCCGCCTCGATATACTTACTCCCTGTCGAAACATACTCAACCGTATTTGATAAAACAAAGTGCAACGCCCGATCAAAATCAATGCTAATCATTTCTGATGTGATCACTGTTTGAGCATAGAATACTTTAGGAAAAAATAAAGCAAACAGAAGAATTATTCTTAGGGTCATAATATGGTATTTAATATATTGGTGACAATTGAGATAATTATTGTTAGGCACAATAGAATACAGAGAGTTTTGAACTTCTTTACTTTGAATAATTTTTTAGATAACTTTTTTATATCCTCCGGAGAATCATTGGCTTTTTGTTGATTTTTGATATAGAAACATAAGTAAATGAATAGGGATATTCCTATTGTTGAGCTAATCTGATTAGCCCAAATGATAACTTCTGCCATTTTACTTTGATTTTTTTATGTATAATAAATAATTTGCCTTTAATGGGATGCTAATTTGATTCTGATCTTTCTTGATGACGTCTTTAACTGTGTTAAGTCCGGTAGAGAGAAGTCCGCTGATCCCACCGGCGTGACTTTGAAGATCAATATTGTTTGTTACATCCTTTTTTGCTTGCTTGGCTAACTCTTTTTTTATGCCATCCGGAATATTTAACCCCTTTATGACATCAAGATCGTAAATTTCAAATTTGACGGAACGGATGGTATTGCTTACCCGCATATTGGATACTGCAATGTTTAACCGGTCGGAAGAAATACTTGCAACCCCATAGAATAACTCATTAGCCGGAATAATCAACCCGTCAATTTCAACTTCATCCAATAGTCTCATTCGGACAGTTGAACCATTTTGTACCGTCTGGTTGCCATGGATGGCAGCACGGATTAAATTTGATTCAACACTTTTATTGGTGTGTTGACGTCTTCTTCTGGTGTCGTCAGGTGTCTTTGTTTCTTCTTCAGGAAAATCGACAGTTTCTTCTTTGGTTTCTTCTTCAGAATTTGCAGGATGCTCTATTGGCCTTTTAGAAACTCTTGTTGAAGGAGGTTCTGATTTATATTGGTCTGCTTTTTCCTTTACGGCTTGATACTGCGCTTGTAAATCGTTTTGGCTTTCTTCCTCTTCAGAATCTATCATCTGTTTGTTCCATGAGTCTGCTAAGGCTAGCCGGTTGGACTTCGTAGAGGTTTTATTATTAATAACTGCTCTCTCGTAATAATCCCCAAGGCTCTCATTCTTTTTCATCGGAATGGCTTCTTTTTCAACCGTACCCACTTCTTTAAAAAAATCAGAATTTTTGACGACGGATTGTTTTTCTAATTGAATATCCTTTTTTCGTTTTTTTTCTTCTGCCTGGTAAGCGCTTACCTTACTATCATAGACATCCTCTTCTTCCGCATTTGGCAAAAGGGTGTAGGCTGCATTTTTTTCTTCCGGGATATTTTCTTTTTTCGCTTTTATTACGAATAAAAGTAGCGTTAAAAGTAGGATAACAGGCAGCCCGATAATCAGTGCATTCTTTGTAGAGAGCTTATTGATTCTTTGTTTCATAATAGGTGACTTTCCAATCGTTTATTTTACAACCTTGTATGTTCTTCCGGCTACGGGACACATCATATAATGTAAAGGTTGCCCTTATTCCTCTGGACAGAGAGCCTCGAGCGCGATAGCCGGTTTGGATACCTTCTATAAAACCGGAGATAGGAATGGTAGACATATCAATTCCAATATCTGTAATAGAAACGCCATACCGGATATTTTTCTGTATAAGCGTGTTAAGCATGTCCAAATCGGTGTATTCATTTAACAACTCTTTTCCCTGATCTGAGATGAGTTCAAGCGCTTCTGCTATATTCGTTTCATAGGTGTTTTCATCAAATGAGTACCATTTCATGAAGAATGTTTTTACATGTGCCTCGTACTCGAACATTCGCATTTGACCGGCTTCTACGGTATTCACCATATAGGCTTGCCCCTTGGTATCGAATATATAAGTTTTTGTATAGGCATCATCTATTTTATTGGATACAATGAGAAAAGATGTAATGAAGGCAACCAATAAAACTACGGCAAAGAAAAACATAAGAACTCTTGTTTGTTTCATTGCGGTATCTATATTTCTTGTTCTGATTAAATCCATAGCTTAATCTTCTATTGCGGTACTACCTGGATTTTCTATGGCTTTACTACCTGCATTGACAGCTCCCTTAAGAGCCGATCCGCCGCCGGCGCTTCCCATGCCACCGAGAACCATAATGGAGGCAAGTGTTGTGGCTACACCTACCATCTTGCTGAGAACCCTTCCAGCATCAGCACGGCCTACATACTTGGACGTCAACCAGAATACGCTGCAATAAACAACAATGATAATAGCGTCAAAAGCAATCAGTTCGGGAGCGGTATCTACTGTTTTTGATGCGTTCATACTTGCTATATTGCCGAATATATTACCGGTAACCGCATCAACGATTGCATCCAATATGTTCAGGGTGGTGAAGGACATGCATAATGTCATAAGAGTACCGAACCAGTTCTCCAATTGCTTTTTAAAACACGGAAGGATGCTGAAGGCAAAAGCTAAAGGCCCTATAATTATTAGTATTTTGACTAATACTACAGCTATACCTAATATGATAACCTTTACGATCATTAAGAGGAAAGAGGCCGTCGAATGGAATAATATTACAGCAAGATGCGCAGGGCTTAATAACGCTACTAGATTTTTTATTGCATGCAACAATCCCGTCTCCGGACTGGATGCATCATAGACTTTTGTGTTTTCTTCCCTGCCCGAGGGGGTTAAATCTTGTTCATCAGCGGATTTTCTAGGATCAACCTCACCCGGAGCTACGATCTGATTCGCTTCCTGCAAGTTGGCGAAAGCGGTGGCGTTTTCAAAATGATCGGTAGAGGTCGCTTTATTGATCATTTCAGCAGAACCAACCATTATTGAAGCAATGGGAAGATAGGCATTGATGCAAAAAATCAAAACAAGGCAACGAGCCAACTCTGAATAGTTGGGAAAGGGATCACCACCATCACCGACAAGGGAATTAAAGCCGGTGGTCAAATAATTATGCGCAATGTTTACAACAAAGCAAATGGAAGCGACAATCAGTGCAACAGAGATAACTTGGCTAGTTAATACAACTGTCAAAGAATCATTCAGATCGAGATTCCATATAAAAAAGTCAGGATTCATTTTGATTTTACTTTAGGAAAAAATTTATCTGTTTCTATATCTGCTATATGCAAAAGTTCTGTTTACATCTGCTGTATATATCTTATGCATTATTTTTTTGTAAATGTTTTCGGCTGAAAAGCTTTTAATTTGTGCGATAATGGCTTCCATGTCTTTCACGGTCTTTTCCAATACCTCCTTTACCCGGTTAAGGATATTCATCCGCTCTGAACTTTTCATGGTGAAGAGATTCTTGGCAAGAATAACAGAGGTAAGTAATTCGGTCGCATAGCTGATATTCATTTCTACGATCCGGAAATTGAGAAATTTAGCACAAGAATAGCTCGTATTAAGATTCATATAGAAATTAAATTCTGTAGTAAGACAAACCAGATCGTCAATTAAATGTGCTATTTGACTGACGGATTGCAACTGGGTGACGGCATCACTTGCCAATTCTAATATTTGCAACTGGGCCATGAAGTCGTTGATGACATTAGAGGCTGCATTCAGGCCCTCAATGGCGGAATTAATCCCGGCATTGAGGGGGTCGTTAACTATAGCTTGTCCTTTTACCCTGATGGAGGTTATGGACAATAACAAGATAACAAGTGTGATTGTTTTTTTCATGTTCTTTATTTGAGTGTTAAAAAATATCTGCAATGAAGCAATAGAACGCAACGCCAATAAGCCAGGCAATTAAATATTGAGTCGCGTGCTGTTTATTTGTGGCAAAGGCCCAGATTAAACCGACTAAACCTATTGTTAGTATGGCTCCTCCTATGTATATCAGGGCATCAGCCAGCGAACTTAAGCCAAAAGCGTCCTTTAAGCCGGCGGTACCTTGTTGTACTGCGTCGATTTGATGTATTATCATGCTATTTGAAGTTTTTTAAACATTTGAAAACTATACACAACATCGGTTGAGATATTCACTGATAGCTGCAGGGATTGAACCTCTTTCCTTGTACAATTTCTCAATAGCGACAATAGTTTCCTCCCTGGAATCGAAAGCAACGGAGGTTTCGGAAGAAACGCCGTTACGGAAAATCATGGATTTGTTACCCATTTTTATGAAGAACTCTCTCCAGGTGGCGCCACGCTGTAAATTAAAGATTCTACCCTGTTCATCATTTGTGATACCCAATACACTGAGAGCAGTGACTTGATCCTTATTTTTTTCACCGTGGGGAAGAATGATTTTTGTGTCTGCATTGGCAAGAATGGATTGTTGTACTTTGGGGGAAGCATGGACAATGAAACTTACATTCTGAGCTGCAATGATCACCTCTCCTTCTTTCTTCCGGAATGTCCGATAGAGATAACCGATAAAGTCCCCGAATTTCTTGTCGGTGAGGAAATCTAACGCTTCGTCAATAGTGAGGGACTTGGGAACACCTCTTCTTTGCTTGATCTTTTCAATGATAACGGAGAGTGTTAATATGGCGATCACAGGGAAGTATTCTTTGCCTTTGGCTTCTTCCATATCATAAGCAATCAGGGTATCATCGACTATGTTGATATTTTCTGTTCCATTGAGCAGATAGGCATACTCACCATCAGCGGTATAAGGGGTGAGCAAGAGGTCTATGTCTTCGATATTAAATAGACTTTGATGCGAGGATTTAAGGGTGTTATAGTAAGAGGGCAGATAATTCCTGTATTCTGTCAGGTTGGGAAATAGGCTTTTCTTATTGACGTATTCATAAAACTGCTTGATACTGTTCTTTACCAATTGTTCTTCCACTGCTGTAGCCTCTTTGTCTTTCTTCCAAATATGAATAATAATCGTGGCAATTGTGTTGATTAGATCGTCACTGCCTTCACCGTCTTCATCGGTAGTATCATAATTGTATTGGCCAAGACCGTCTTTTTGGCATAAGAACGGATTAAAGGAGAATTGTTCTTTTTGACGGCTATCAAAGTATTTTCCTTGATTAACCTGAATGAGGTGTTTATAGGAACCGCCAATGTCAATGATAACCGTATCTTTACCCTGGATGCAATTCTGAAGGATAAGGTTGCACAAGAAGTAGGATTTGCCGGAACCGGAAGGCCCGATCACAACTTTGTTCCTATTATCAATCAATGGGTTGGCCCACAAGTTAATCCGGATTGGGTTACCGAAACGATCATGAAAAATATGTCCGGTTTTAGGAGACAGGTATAAGCCTTCTTTATTCAGGTAACAGATAGCCTGCTTGGTTATGTTCACAAATCCTCTATAGTTCGAACGAGCGTTACCGGGAATCGAGCAGAAGAATAAATTGGCGACTTCTTCATTTTCAATATAGGCTTTTGACTGATTGATGTTCGTGAAGCTTTGTTTTACAAGGGCGGATTTTGTGGATAGGGTATTCAAATCATGATCGTGGATGATGACATTGACCGCAGTGTAGGAGGTCTGATAGTTATTCTCGGACAGGACTTTGCAGAAAGCGGTAATCTCATTTTGCTTTTCTGATACCGGAGTATAAAAGTTGGTTAGGAAGTTTAACGATTTTTTTTCAAAATTCAATGCGGAAACAACATCATCGGTTTTAGTGACTTCGATAACAGTATTCACAATATGGTCAAAGGGTAAGCCAAGCACCAGGGAAAACATCATACCGCAATTTTGAGGAATTGTTATTCCGGGATACAATTCTGTTTTCGTTATCTTGGGAAGTTTTAGCTTATCCAAGTATGTACCTTCTTCAATTAATGAGATGATGCCAACGAGCTTATCTCCGATCTTGAACGTACCCGTACCGGTAACAAGGCACATCGGCTGAACAACTTCTTTCGTGGCATCTGCAGTAGGATCGTTATAGGATAAATTGATGTAGTCGAATAGCGCGTTATTTAAATCGGCAGAGGTCATCCGGGTGGCTGCAATAGATTCAATACTGTTAAAGCCGCTTTCGACCCCAAGCAACTGTATCTTGATTTCACTGATCTGTTTTCCTACATCATGAAAGGTCTTCATGAAAGGCGAGACGGATTTTCTTAATAAAGAAGTAGATTGGGGGCTGCGACGGTCCGGGTTATTAGTGAAGGTAATGTATATGTTTGCATATATATTTAACATCTCAGTTCCTTTCAGCCCTTTCAAATTTGACATGTACAGGTAATTCTCCGAATATTCGTCCAATTCATACCGGGATGTGTAGACAAAGGTCTGTTGGTGAAAAACTGTACCGGGGGACAGAGAGCGTAAAATGTTCTCAAAACCTGTGTGAATATGCTCGGCATCGTTATCGGACAAAGTAAATGCTTCAGGAAGAAAAATTCTATATCCAACAGTGATGTCTCCATTTTTGTTGACGATGAAACCATCCTCGATAGAATGAATGGGCATAACAGATTCCAACGATACACTTTGGTCGGTTAGTTTTACCGTATCTTTTCTACATGACACGACTATCAGGAATATGAGTAGGCATATCAGAAACGAGACCAGGAATATGAGTAGGCTTAATTGCATTTTTTATCGACAATCTTTTTGGGGGTTAGGCTTTTAATTAAATATCCCTGAATGAAATCAGGATTTCCTTTTTCATTTTGTCTTTTGACTTTTTTAAAAATTAGGATGAACAGAAAAATAAAAATGACTACGAAGAGGATGAGCACAATGAAGCCAACTCTACAGATTACCATACCTAACACTATTATTACTCCGAAAAGGCTGATAATAGTGAACTGTATAGGCGTTAATCCCCAAAAGAGGATTTTCCGATTCATTTTTACGAATGTATTATACCCTTTCATGATGATGTAATAATAACAATTCCTCCAATATTACTTAACATGAGAGCAACAAGCCATGCAATCACGTAGGTATTCGCATTCGGTTTTCTAGAGACGACCTGCCAAATTACAAAGATTAACCCCAAAATGAACAGAAAAATAAAAACGACTACGAAGAGGATTTGTGGAATGAAGCCTATTCTACAGATCAACAAACCTATTGATATTGCTCCGGAGAGAACAGTAATAGCAAATCGTACAGGCGTTAATCCGCAGAATAGAATTTTCCGGTTCATCTTTTTAAACAATTGAAAACTATACACAACCGGCTAAACAACAAACCCGCCGATAATACTTAATACAAGAGCAACAAACCATGCAATCACGTAGGTATTCGCATTCGGTTTTCCAGAGACGACCTGCCAAATTACAAAGATTAACCCAAGCAATAGTACTGTTCCAATGATGTACCAAGCCATTTCGGACATAGTCTCTGCACCCTCTTTTACAGGGTCTTTGATGGAGGAGAAGTCTGTAATCTTGAGTTTCTGCGATGGGGCAGAGAGGGAGAATAATAATGCTGCAGTACATAATGCAGGCTTCCTAATTGAATGTTTCATACTGAAATTTTTTTTAGATTATTAAAATTAATTTTATCAAATCGGACATAAATTTTATCCACTTCATTCGACGGAAGAGAAGGACTCGGGTTTTTGGGGCTAATCTGGTCGAAATAGATTGCATACTCCGCAAGAACTTCAATGTCTTCATCGTCTATAGTCTCTTTCGCATAGATAATCTGAAACATAGGTTTAATTACCAGTGGAGGAGAACCGTCTTTCTCTTTCGGGTATGTTCTTTTCCAAAGTACTGCCGGCTTTTTGAACAGTTGAAAGCCATGCGCAACAACGAAGTATATAACTGCGACAGTACAATACAACGCAATAACTGCTATTATACCATATTCCATACTGCTATGTATACTGCTAAAGCAATAAACCAACTGATGAGCGCCTTTTTTGCACCATCGGAATTGTTCGCTAATTTTCTAAGGACGGCGAGGGCGGCACATATTAGCCCTATTGCGCCGATCGTCATTCCTATATCTGTATAGGAAGCGCTTAATCCGTTAAGAGAGGAAGCGCCATTAATTTGTGAACTGATAAAATATGCAACCATACGTATACTTTTTAAACTTTTGAAAGGCTATACACAACTATTACATCTGAAATAACTGATTGACTCCTTTCAAAACAGCATCTTTTACATTTCCTTTCTCGGGGACTTTTTGCTGTTCTTTTTCCATTTTTACCGTAGCCTTTACAGCCTGAGGATCTTCAATGCCAAGAAGCCTTTTTACACCCTCCTTTTTCAAATCCGGCATTTCCAATTCTCCGATTTCTTTTCTTACTGCTTCAGAAGGCTTATATCCGCTTTGTGCGATTTCATTGACGGTTTTATAATCTTCTGTCTTTATGGCTTTGATTAACCGTTCTTCCAACATACTCATTTCCCTCTTTTCAAGCGCCGGCTCCATGGCTTTTTGCTGTAAGTCGGCCTTTACTTCCTTTTTTTCCTGAAGTATTTCTGGGGTGGTCGGGCTGTTCTCTACCTTTTTTTTATCCGGTATTTCTATACCAGGAGAGAATCCGGATTGTAATTTTGAACGTGATATTAACTTATCCAAATGGACTTCCGGACGAAGTTTTGCATTTCTAAATTCGATACCTTTTTTATCCGGGGTGAGGGCCAGCTCTGCTGTGAAGCCTGTCTTAGTCATGTCATCGTACAATAACACCGGAGGGGTTTGCTTGCCGTTGGCCAACAATGTTTTTTCTATGTCTGTTAGGTAGTGTAGGCCAATCTGTTGCGGAATATTTATTTCCTTTGCTCCTTTGACAATGACGGCATTCACCTCTTTGTCGATTTGAAGATAGATATCATTTCCCTTGTTACTCTTAATCAGAATGAGTTCTCCTTTGAGGAGCGCTTCTTTTTGTTGCTTTAGTAATGTTTTTCCCAAGAGTGTATCCGGAATGATAAGCTCTTCTCGTTTCTGTATGGCAGAGATTTTCCCGTTTTTCCCACGATAGAACTTAGTCGGGGTTCCATTGACATCCATGAGCTGCGAATATTCTCCCGGTTCTAACTTGCTCCCGGATCCATCGAGAAGAAAACCATTCTTGTTTGCGTAGTCGTACAACTCTTTACCTGTATAACAGACCTTATGCTCGTGATCAATAATCGTAAAGCCATCTTTACCCTCTTTTAGGGAATCCCATTTGTGAACTGTGATATTGACACCTTTCAGTTCTTCCCGATACTTGTCAAAATCCGAACTGGCAGCATTCCGGTCAAACAGCAGGGAAAGCCGTTCCATCGAAATGTCGGCCAACTTATCGTCTACCTTGGCTAACCCCCTGATCTGATCAAATGACAGCTTGGACTCTTCTCCGTCTTTAGACAATTTAAAATGTCCGTTACAATATTGGGAATTATACCCCAATGATCCTGCTACGGCGCTAAATTGACCAATGTTTTTAAAATGATAGTCTTTGTACATAAACATTTGAAAGCTATACACAACACAATACAACAACTACTTGCTCGTTGATGGGCATTCCGATACAGAAGTCGGGAAGATCAACCGATCCACATAAGTGGAAGTGTTATAGTACTTCTTACCGTCTTTTTCGTTCACTTTCGTGCTGAACTGCCCAACGATTTCTACATACTTACCTTTTGTCAGGTACTTTCTTTGTTCATCGCTGAGCTTTCCAATGCAATCAAAGAAGTTCGTTTGATCCTTGGGAAGGTTTTCAGCGACAGTAAATGTGGTCATACCATTTTGAAAGCTATTCACAATAACTTTAGCATCTGCGGTCAATCGACCGGAAAAAATAATTGTTGCCATAATTAATATTATTGATTTTTATAAACATTTGAAAGCTATACACAACACAATACAACTACTCCTTAGGCTTTATATAGAGGTAATTGACCGAACGTTCATACGCTAAAACATAGTCTAAGCCACCGATGCTTGTTCTCTCACCGTCTTCGTCTAAGCCCCAAATGATCTCTTCGGTAACGTCTTTGAGCGCCTCCAGCGTGACATTGCAATCGACCGTGATGAACTTCCATTCGTCTGATCCGTCGGCTTTGAAATACAGGTGGATGACAGGGGAGTACCGGTCGGGAAGCGTTCTTCTCTCCGTTATGCAACAGGACAGGCTATACAACTGAATATCGTCGCTGACGGGAAGATCGACAGAGATTCTTCCGACTTCATCCGCCCAGGTATTACCATCATTTTGTGACTGCGAATAAAAGTCGCCAAAAGTGCGGTGGAAGACGGCTTTGACTTCCCCTTTCAGGCGCTGATTGCTTTTGTTTACCAACCGCACCTCGGTCTCAAAAGGAGTGTCGTATCGCTTCATGAAGATTTCATTGTCGGCAGAATATTCCCTTATTAAATTAAAATTTCGGCATCGGGGAACATCGTAGCTCTCCAGTACCGTGACTATGAAATCTTCTTCACTACACGTTGAACCCAATCTCGGACAAATCCATTCTTCCTCACCTTTGGCTTGAAATAGAGGTTTAACGGTATAGGTTCCGGGAGCGCAGTTGATATAAAAGGGAATTAACCATGAGGTAAAGTATCCATCACCTCTTAATTCATTAATATTATAAGGCTGGGATTGTTCAACTAAAGTCTCCCCATTGTACAGCGCCATTCTGAACCTTCCTTCCCATTTTTCACTACCGGTGTTTGTGGCGTAATTACCAAAATAACCGGCTTCACCCTTGATATATGTTCTTCCGTAATTCTGATAAAAGGGATCGATTCTTAATAGAGAGGTACGGCTGTTTCCAAGGGTGATAGGATCTGTTTTTCCAAAGGTAGACCAATAGACGACATCGAGCTGAGTATCTTCAGGAAGCAGATGGGGGGTACCGGTTTTCTTGTGCAAATTCAGAGAATAGATATACTCGTACTCTGCACGCCAATGATGAATCTTACTTACATAATAGATATACTCGTCGCCGTCGATGGTGATGTAAAATATAACGTCTTCGTAATCGGCCATATTCGTCGGAAGAGTAATAATACTTAATTTTTGAAGATTAGAATCATCTAAAGTATAATCGAACGTATCCGAAAGGGAAGTAATCTCTCCGGTTTTAACGATATCTCCTGTTGTTATATCAAGTTCGCCAGTCGTATGGATACCTTCTATCTCTATCTTGGTCACCCGGCCTTCATATTGATAATCGTTTTTATGGATGTAAAATGAAACTAAGGATAGACCATGCTTCATGGTGATGTCGGCAGTAACCCTGTCTTTGGATGCAGTTGCTTTTACACCATAAAGATAGTCAATCTGTTCACTTGCATCAACAGGGAGGATGGCATCATGAATACTTTCGGAATAAGGGTAATAGCTGTACAGGAATACAGGATCGTCTTTCAACTCGATATCTTTATGCACCCAAACACTTCCGTCGAACGACGCGGGAAAATTCAAATTGCCGGAATTTCCGTCATAAGGCTGGTCGACACGGCCGCCGGTGGCATAAAGGCCGATTTTATCTGTTGTACCAAATCGCTCGATGATCGCCCCCCGACTATTGCCGTAGTGCATACGCTCCAATGATGGAGAGATTTTTAACGAATAGGTTATAGGTTGAGGTGCTGGATCATCACCGGAGGAACAACCTACTAAAAATAATACCAATGCTAAAAAATAATTCTTTCTTTTAAATATTTGAAAGCTATTCACGTTATTCATACTTGTTTTAATTTAATGTTTTCAATACAACAAAGATAAACATTTGAAAACTATACACAACAACGCCAGCATTAATTACGTGAATAAGTTATAATATATTTTGTGCCATTAATTATGAGTTCTTCGCTTATAATGGGGAATTGTTTTGCATTAATTATTATAACATTACCTACAGTTAATGTATATGTTTTCCATTCATATTCAATGCTTTCTCCTTCACTATAACCACCCATATAATCTATATAAGTCTCATCATAATAATCATCGTCCCATTCTGTGGTGGTGTTTGCATTAAATGTCTTAGTTTCCTCGGTAGTTGTTGTTGAACGATAATACCATTCCTCTGTCCAGAATTCATACTTCTTATTTCCAACAACCTTTAATGTTACAGGACTAACCGAGGTTGTTAGAGTGCGTTTTATTTTTGTGAAAAACATATCACGATGGCGATCATTATAAGGATGTGCATAATTAGTGACATCCTGAATATCAATCGTTATTACGCTCCGAAACTTGGCAGTGAATTTCATGTCTTCACCAGGAACGTCGAAGGTGTATGAACTTTGATTCTTCTTTTTATTTTTATCGTCTTCAAAACTGACAAGCTCATAACCATCATTGGGTGTAGCGGTTACAGTACACTCCTGGCCGAAATCATAGAGTCCTCCTCCGGTGACGGTTCCTGCTGCGGTAGATGTAACACGGGTGGACACACCGTCTACAATAATTTCACAATCAACAAGCACTTTCGCTTGTTCTTCTTTTGAACAAGCAACAATAGTAGCAGCTATGGCTACATAGAAAAAACACTTTAACATTTTCATGATTTTGAATTTTTAAATTAGTTTTTAGATAGATATTTGAGAGCTATACGCAACATGCTTGGAGGTAGATTCCGCAATTCCCCAGCCAGCTTTACCTTTAATCAACTCGACGGTAACTAAAGTTGCAGAATTATTTATCGTCGTGATTTTATCACCGGAAAGTAACTTTTTAATGGATTCCGGAGATTGTTTGCTTAAATCAATGTCTCCGACGTTCAGCGGTTCCGTCTTGCCTGTGGATTTATCCAAGATGCGGTAATTGTCATATCCGGAAGAGGTAGAGACATCAGCGATTAAAGACTTGCCCGTGGAAGAAAAGAGTTCTTCATCTCTATAGACTTGGATAGAACTTTCGCTTTTATTTATAGGCCCTTGAATTTCCTTTTCCCATACTGTTTTACCCGTTTCATTACCAACAACACTGATAGTACCACCAGTATAATCATTCACATAAGAGTCACCGGATTCAAGCATTATTTCTGCTTTCTCGATTGCTTCGTCTCTTGTCAAAGAAAAACCTTTGCTATTGGAATCTGTGGCGTCATTAAAAAACACATCGTAAGTTTCATCCATCATATCTGCTTTGAGCATTACCTTCTCTGATTCGGTTAATTTGGGTAATTTGACCTCGTGGCTGTTCTCCATTTGGTAGGCTTTAAAATCATCGACAAGAAGTTT
Source organism: Bacteroidales bacterium (assembly GCA_031257735.1). Classification (GTDB taxonomy): domain Bacteria; phylum Bacteroidota; class Bacteroidia; order Bacteroidales; family WCHB1-69; genus JAIROC01. Next base: position 35,246 of record JAIROC010000134.1, read on the forward strand.
TAAATCATAGAGAAACTCATCGCTGCATCCATTTTTCTTATAAATAGACAATGCTGATTCTAATATCTCGGCGGAGCAGCTGTCGGTACCTTGAAATACAATTGCAGGTATTTCATTCATAAGACACTTGTTTAATAATCTTCTTTGATCTTTCATAATAAGCTAATTGAGTTTAATGTTATAATTGTAAATGTCGCCATTATAAAAACCGCCAAGACGCCAACTTCTAATTTGTATATTCCCGACTTTAATATGGGTACTCGCTTTCCCTTTATTCTGAATAAGTACGGTATGGAGTGATTCTTCTGATGGCACATTGCTTGATTTGGGATATTTATAGGTGTACAATTCATCGTCAATGGTAAAATTGATACTGATGCTGTCTTCTTCTTCCCGTGATGATGGCAGCATCAAAAGAGTAATAGGGGTGCCCAATTCGGTGAAATGAATATCACATTCGATATCGATATCATATGCACCGGAGGAAGAACGAAGTTCTCCTGTTATCAGATTAAATTCGCCAGCGAATCCGATATTTTGAATCCCTATGTTTGACAGGTGGCCAACGCCATCATAACCATTTTTTTTTATAATCAGGGTATTTAAGGAAAAAATGTTTTGTAAGGGGAGAATAGCAGTAGATTCATTCGCTGTAACGATACATTTTCCCCATAATACTGGAGTTTGGTCTGTTATATCGATAGGCAGTATATTGTCGTTTATAATAGGAACATAAGGGTAGTAACCGATAACCTCCTGGGGAGACAGTACTTTAAGGTCTTCAGTGAAAGTCCATGTTTCCCCCAAGGTACACTTATAGTTCGTATCATCGAATAATATACCGATTTCTTTTATGGAGCTATCTCTGCTGCTCAGTAGAGGAACAACGGTTAAAATAACAGGAAGTTCTTCTTCACTATTATCACTATCCCCATCGCAGGACGACAGGCCAAAGACTGCTATACAGATAATTATGTATAATAGTGACCTTTTTATAATTTGACCAATGTTTTTAAAATGATAGTCTTTGTACATAAACATTTGAAAGCTATACACAACACAATACAACAACTACTTACTTTCGCAAGTCACCTCGCAAGTCTTGCCTTCAGGAGAAGGTGATTGATATACAGGGTCTTCCGGAAGATTTAATATTGCTCTTATCTTATCCAATGCTATTATACCTTCGTTAATCATATATAGCTTGTCCGTGAGAATAACATATTTATTTAATAAATTTTTCTCCTCAGGTGTTATAAGCTCTAACTTTACTTCAGTACTTTCATAGCCGATTTTTAATGCTATAAGAATATCATTTATGTCTTCCCATTCAATTTTATTCATAATTATTTTTATTATGCATCGTACTGATGCGTTAATTGTCTATCTGTTTTTTCGACAGATATATCACTCAATACCGACTTCAACATTGTACTTTCTATCTTGTTCAAGGTCAATAATGAAAGATTCCCCGCCGGCAGATAAAGTAAGAGTGGCAGCTCTTCTGGATGTTGACATGTTTTCAGATGCGGTAACAGTACAAGTGCTACCACCATTGGTCACGGTAAAACCGGAACCGTCGGGAAGTGAATAAGTCCAAGCGACAGTCTCAACCGTTGAAGTGACACTTCCATCAATATATTTTGTACGTTTTGCCGTTACTGTACAGCTCTTTGTTCCGCCACTGCTGGCGAAACTTAAGTAGTCGGGAGTGGTGGTTAAGGAATAAATCCACTCTTCTTTTTGGAATGTAGCTGTATAGGTGGCATTTCCGGTGACGGATACTGAACGGGAGGCGCTTGTATTATTATCATTCCATTTCACGAATGAATAACTGATATTGCCGGAAGCAGCCTTGGGAGTAGCGGTTAATGTGGGCGTTGCTCCATAGTCGTAACTACCACCGCCGGAGACTGTACCGTATGATGTGTTATTTGAGGTGACTGTTAGTGTGTATCGGTTTATTGTGTACCGGGCTTCCAGTGACCGGGTAGCGGTGATGGTGAAGGTGTATGAAGCGCTCGTGGAGACTCTATTCTCACCCTCATACCAACCAGCAAAGGTATAACCAGTGGAAGGTGTTGCTGTGACGGTAACAGACGATCCATGAGTGAACGTCCCACTTCCGGAAGCTGATCCGCCACTACCGGCACTTGCGGTGACGCTGTATTTGTTTATATTGTACTTGGCAACTAATGTACGTGCGCCGGTGCATGTAAATGTATAGGATGCACTCGTGGATACTCTATTCTCACCCTCATACCAACCGGCAAAAGTATAACCAGCGGAAGGTGTGGCTGTCAACGTTACGGATGATCCGTATTCGTAGGAGCTAGCTCCGTTGACACTTCCTCCTGTTTCAGCTGTTGCTGATATGGCATATTTGGTTTTGCTGAACCGGGCAT
>JAIROC010000198.1 GCA_031257735.1 Bacteroidales bacterium
TATATGGATATTTACCTTCAACGCAGTTCCCGTTTTCCCAACATACCCTACGAATGGGTTTGGGAAATTAAATATGTCAAAAAAGGAGAAGTAAAAGATGGAGAAAGCGCCGTATTGAAAAAAAAACGCGCAAAAGCCCGTACCCAATTACAGAAATATCGTTCGTCGTATTTATTTGCCGGTCGCACCGATGTAAGGTATCTTTCCGTGATTTTTATCGGAAAAAATAAGTACGAAATGGAAGAAATGTAAAATAATGAACAATGAACAATGAGGAAAGAAAGGATAAATGTAGGGGAAACGCCGTCATTGTATGCAGGTATATCTTTATAAATAAACAAAAAAAGTTGATTGTGTCGTTTCCTTGTTCACTCGTCTACTCATTCACTTTTCTACTTGTTACCCATTCATATTTCATTTTGTTTACTTTGGCGGCAATTTTTTATGTATTTTTGCAGACAACAATTTTATCGTAGTATTGTTTTTTATTTCGTTGATTACAAAATGCATAAATATTTTTTATATATACAAATTATCTTAATTTCTTTTCTGATAATGTCTATTCATTATAGCGGGAAAACCCAAACTGTAGTTATGACAAATAATCATACAACTTGTACAGAAGATACAAACATGATAACAGGTAAAACAAACTTGGAACAGTTAAGCCAAAATGTAGAGTTTTGGAGTGAATATCTTATTCATTATGCTTCCTATAACCTTGATAAGGAAAAAGTAGAAAATATCTCAACACGATTAGACAATCGCATAATTCATATTGTTGCGGTCTTGGGAACATGGTGCGGAGATACTAAAGAACAACTTCCTGTGTTACAAAAAATCTTGGATAATTTGTCAGACAATAATATTTCTATTGAATATATTGGCGTTAATCGTGACAAGTTGGCAGGAGAAACTGATATTTCTTCGTTAGGTATTATATTTGTTCCTACCTTTATCTTTTATGAAGATAATAAAGAACTCGGACGTATTGTAGAAATACCCGAAGGAACAATGGAAGAACATATTTATGAAGTGATAAACAATAAATAAAGGTGAAAATAATACATACATGCCATTCCTTGATTGAAGAAATAAATAAATTACGGGAACAATCGCCGCAAACAGGTTTTGTTCCAACTATGGGAGCATTGCATAATGGACATCTGCAATTGATTAAAACGGCTAGAGAAGAAAATGATATTGTCGTTTGCAGTATTTTTGTCAATCCTGTTCAGTTTAATAGCGCTCTTGATTTGGAACATTATCCACGTAATCCTGAAAACGATATTGCTCTGGTAAAGAATTATTGTGATATTTTATTTATGCCTTCTGTCGCGGAAATGTATCCAAGGCCTCCTCAAGAAGAATATCATTTTGGATTATTGGAAGCTACAATGGAAGGACAGTATCGACCCGGACATTTTAATGGCGTTGCTATTGTCGTTAAACGTCTGTTTGATCTTGTTCAACCTGATATTGCCTATTTTGGAAGAAAAGATTTTCAACAGTTGGCTATTATCAAACAATTAGTACATGATTATAATATGAAAATAACAATACGTTCAATAGATACTGTTAGAGAGGATGATGGTTTAGCAATGAGTTCACGTAATCGTTTGCTTTCTCCGCAGGCACGAAGTGTTGCATCGTTTATATGGCAAACATTGTGTAAAGCCCAATTATTGAAAAAAGAAAAAAATCCCCGTGAAATCAGTCATTGGATACAAGAACAATTTAACGGACATAAATCGTTTTCTTTGGAATATGCTCAATTGGTCAATGCGGAAACACTCGAAGAAGTAAATGAATATAATCAGGCGGAGAATATTGTAGCATGTGTTGCCGTATGGCTTGATAAAGTAAGACTTATTGATAATATAATGATAAAATAAAGTTCATGCAGATAGAAATATTGAAATCAAAAATACATCGAGTTTTCGTAACGGAGGCGAATATAAACTACATAGGTAGTATTACCATAGACGAAGATTTGATGGAAGCTGCTAATATTATAGAATATGAAAAGGTTCATGTAGTAAATGTCTCCAATGGAGAACGTATTATTACTTATGTGATTAAAGGTAAACGCGGTAGCGGAATAATTTGTCTCAATGGAGCTGCTGCTCGTAAAGCTGCGATAGGAGATGTTGTTATTGTTCTTTCCTATGCTGTTATGACGCCAGAAGAAGCTAAAAATCATACACCTATTTGTATTTTCCCGAAAAACAATCAAATGGAATGCAAATAAAGCAAAAGTCAAAAAAGATGTCGATCTTGACAGAAATATCAACTTATTTTTTATATCTTTGCAAAATAAAATATAACGTATACTCAAATGAATATTAAAAAAGAAAACATCGGTGATTTACACGAGTTAATAACCATAGAATTTACTCAAGAAGATTATCAACCGCAAGTAATGAAGTCATTGAAGAATCTAAAACAGAAAATAGAACTGCCCGGATTCCGTAAAAAAATGATTCCTATTGAACTAATTAATCAAAAGCATGGTAAAACAATACGCGGAGAAGAAATCTCTAAATTGGCGGAAGAAAAAATATACGAATACATTCGCGAAAATGAATTAAACCTGTTTTTCTCTCCTATTTATTGCAGGGATAAATCTATTGTAGACTTCAACAAAGATGGAAATTTCAGTTTTTCTTTTGAATTAGGTATTCGTCCACAAATTACTATAAATTATGATGAACTAAAAGACATTGTCTACTATAGAATCTTAGCCACTGACAAGGAAATTGACGAGAGCATTATGTCTTTGTGTGATAGAGCAGGTACATTTTCTTCTGCAGAAACAGTTGGCGATAAAGACTTCTTATTGGTTACCGTTTCGTATATAAATGAAGAAAAAACATTTATTTCTACGCTTGCCCTTAATTATCTGAAAAAAGAAGCGCTAAACCAATTTATCGGCAAACGCGTAGACGATGAAATGGATATTGATACAACGAAAGTATTTATCAGTGAAATGGAACGTTCTACCTTTCTGAAAATGAAAGTAGAAGAATTGGAAATGGCTCCTGTCCATGTACATATTAAAATTGACTCCATTCATCATTTAATCCCCTCCGAGATTAACGACCATTTCTTTGAACAGTTTTTCCCCGATGGAAGCATAACTACCGAAACAGAATTACGGGAATATATAGGACAACAAATCGCACGGCAAAATGCCCCCGAATTAGATTCTCTCTATCGAACTGACATAATGGAAAAACTGATGGATAATCTATTTTCTACGCTGGTTTTTCCTGACGCTTTTATTAAGAAATATTTCTCTACATCAGCAAAAGAAAATAAGACGCCAGAACAAGTTGAAGAAATATACGATGAAATTAAAAAAGAACTCCTTCACAAGTTAATCAATGAGCAAATAATGAAAGATTTAAATATTCGCGTTTCCTATCCAGAGATTGCAAAGTGTATGGAAAATATTGTCCGTCAAGAATATTTCGGAACAACAATGCCGCTGGATGAAGCTCATGAAGAACAAATCCAACAGTATGTAATTGAACTGATGAAAGAAAAAAATAATGTGAATAATATTGTCAATAATATAATTATACAGAAATCTATACAGGGATTGAAGAATAAATTAAATCCTCCTATCAAAGAGCTTTCTTCTGACGAAATGGTAAAAGAAATAAAAGAAAGATACCTGCCAGAAACAACGGAAATGGTCGAAAAACCAAAACCGAAAGCGAAACCAAAAGCCAAGCCCAAAGCTAAAGCCGAACCCCAAACCGAAATTAAAGACGACCCCAAAGTCGAAGCGAAAGCCGAAACCAATGTTGAAACGAAAGCCGAAGTTAAAGACGAACCCAAAGTCGAAGCGAAAAACGAAGTTAAAGCCAAAGCGAAAGTCAAAGCGAAAGCCGAAGCCAAAGCGAAAGTCAAAGCGAAAGCCGAAGTTAAAGACGAACCCAAAGTCGAAGCGAAAAGCGAAGTTAAAGTCAAAGCGAAAGCCGAACCCAAAGTCGAAAATAAAGACGAAATAAAAGTCGAAACCGAAGCTAAGCCTAAGACAAAAGCCAAACCCAAAGCAAAAAAAGAAAAAGTTGAAGGGGAAAATAGCGCTATAAGCAAAGGCGAAAATAAAGAAACAAAACAAGAATAATACAAAATGTATTCTCAAATTAATTTTATAATATATGCACAATGAATTTAGAAAATATGCTGTAAAGCATGCAGGAATTAGCAGTATGACATTACACCGTTATACTTCCATGGTGAATGGATATGTACATCCTTATACGCCTATGATTAGTAATGAGTATATAACTCCCAATATCATAGAAGAAAGACAGTTGAATGCTGTTGCAATGGATGTATTTTCCCGATTGATGATGGATAGAATTATTTTTTTGGGAGTTCCCATCTATGATGACGTTGCTAATATTATTCAAGCGCAGTTGTTGTTTTTAGAATCTGTAGATTCACAAAAGAATATTCAAATATATATCAATTCTCCGGGCGGTTCTGTACATGCAGGCTTAGGTATTTTTGATACGATGCAGTACATTGGCGCTGATGTTGCAACCATTTGTACGGGAATGGCTGCTTCTATGGCTGCCATATTGCTTTGTGCAGGAACGCCAAATAAACGTTCGGCTTTGAAACATTCCCGTATTATGATACATCAACCTATGGGAGGCGTATCGGGACAAGCCTCAGATATTGAAATCGAAACACGAGAAATCCAAAAAATTAAACAGGAATTATATGAAATAATCGCAGAACATACTCATCAAGACTATGAAAAAGTGTGGAAAGATTCCGATAGAAATTATTGGATGACTTCACAAGAAGCAAAAGAATATGGTATGATAGACGAAATTCTGCAACGAGTATAAACTTTTTTAATAAATTATGCCAAAAAAAGAACGAGTTTGTTCCTTCTGTGGAATAAAAGAACATCCTGATACTATCTTGATAGATGGGAAGGATGCGCTTATTTGTGAATACTGTGCTTTACAGGCACACGATATTATCCTGCAAGTTAGACGGGATGAACAAAAGAAACAAAAAAAAGAAAAACCCAGTTTCCATTTAAATAAACAGCCGAAAGAAATTAAACAATTTCTTGACCAATATGTCATTGGACAGGAAGTTGCAAAAAAAATATTATCGGTAGCCGTTTACAACCATTATAAACGCATTGATTATTATTCGAAAAAACAAACCGAGGATGTGGAGATTGAAAAATCAAACATTATCCTTGTCGGAGAAACAGGAACAGGAAAAACATTGTTAGCATCTACCATTGCTAAAATGATCAATGTTCCGTTTTGTATTGCGGATGCTACCGTATTTACTCAGGCTGGATATGTGGGGGAAGATGTTGAAAGTATTTTGAGTCGTTTGCTGCAAAATGCAGATTATAATGTTGCTAAAGCCGAACGTGGCATCGTTTTCATTGATGAAATTGATAAGATCGCTCGTGCGGTAGATAATCCTTCCATTACGCGGGATGTTTCAGGGGAAGGCGTCCAACAATCACTCCTGAAATTATTGGAAGGTAGTATTGTTAATGTTCCTCCTGAAGGAGGACGAAAACATCCTGAACAGAGATTTATCCAAATCAATACGCAAAATATTTTGTTCATTGCGGGAGGCGCTTTTGACGGTATCGAAAAAAAGATTGCAAGTAGAATAAATACTAACGTAATAGGTTTTCGTAAACAGGGAACGGCTATCAATAAAGAAAATCTACTAAGACATATTTCTTCCCAAGACTTAAAAAACTATGGATTAATCCCTGAAATATGTGGCAGATTTCCTGTTGTTACTCACTTAGCTCCGTTAGATAAGGAAAGTCTAAAGAGAATTTTGTTAGACCCTAAGAATGCTTTAGTCAAACAATATACTAAACTCTTGGAAATGGATGGCATTACGTTAAACTTCGATGATGCTGCTTTAAATTACATTGTTGAAAGAGCTATTGAGCTGAAATTAGGAGCAAGGGGATTACGTTCTATCATCGAACATATTATGACAGACGTTATGTTTGACCTGAATGTCTCTGGAAAAAAATTAACTATCACAGAAAAATACGTACAGGAAAAAAGCGCAGATAATTAACAATGAACATTGATCATTGATCGTTGATCATTGAATTTCTGCGTTTTCGGGCAGACTCTAATTAGTGTCTGTCTATAAAGTATAAAAAAGTAATCATCAACGCCGTCCAAACAACGCCGTCATTGCGGGCTTGACCCGCACCCGTAAGAGCAGCGGAGCTAATCCCCATCCGACAACGTGGAATGAATAGAATGAATAGTTCCCCAACACCGTCATTGCGAGGAGCGCAGCGACGTGGCAATCCCTAACAATCAATGCGTTCTTTGTGTAGGGATTGCTTCGCTGCGCTCGCAATGACGGCGTTGGGGAGCTCCGACAACACGTTTTAGGGCAGGAGATTAGCTCCGCTGCTCTTACGGGTGCTTCAGTCGTGCCTCCTTCGCAATGACGTGCTGATTGTTGCGGAGAGCGCTTTTGAAACAACCCTGTTTCTGACTATATAGACAGACACTAATTATTCATTGTTCATTATTCATTGTTGAAGCGCTTTTTTGCAGGTTCTTCGGAAAACTTGTCCTTAGAAAAATTCGCGTATAAAAAATTGTTGTAAAGAGTACACAATAAAATTGTTGTGTAGGTTTCATGCTACTTTGCATTTGTTTGAAAGGAAGAAA